>CAYRJP010000070.1:0-10280 GCA_964424425.1 uncultured Bacteroidales bacterium
ATTGTGAAATGGCAAAAAAACGAATTGAAATCTATAAAAGACAACCAACTCTTGAGTTTGAATAAGAAAAAACGGTGTAAAACAATGTATATAGAAAATAGGCGAAACTGTGGTAATATCAAGGATTGTAGCCCGTATAATATTTCTTGCAATTTGAAAGTTTCGTGTTTCAAAATCGCCTACTTTTCATATACTTACCAATATAATGCTATAATGAGTTAAAAATAAAATCATATTTTATTTAGTAATTTGACTGCTGAAAGTATATATAACTAATAATAGAAAAACGACTATATCTGAGATAATTATTTTCAAATAATCAAACTAATGATTGTATTTATTAAGTATCAGGTTATTACAAAATTTTAAACATATAAAGAATTATAATATTACACAACAATAGAGATTATAATTATTAAATTTTATAAAAACAATGAAAAGAGTATGTCTGTTTTGTAGTTCAAATCTTGGAGCTGACACAGTTTTTAGAGAAACAGCCAAAGAGTTGGGAAAAGTATTAGCCGACAACAATATCGATTTAGTTTACGGTGGTGCAAATGTAGGATTAATGAAAGTAGTAGCAACTGAAATGTTACGCCACGGTAGAAAAGTTACAGGAATAATTACAGAGTTTTTAGCAAAAAAACATCTCACACAGCCTGATATTACCGAATTAATAACAGTGCAAACAATGCATCAGCGAAAAGCTAAAATGACAGAATTAGCAGACGGTTTTATAGTTTTACCCGGAGGATATGGCACTCTCGAAGAACTTTTTGAGATATTGACCGGCGGACAGTTAAGTTTTCATAATAAACCTGTTGCCATAATAAATGTAAACGGTTATTATGATTTTTTGCAAAAGCAACTCGAAAGAATGATATCAGAGAAAATGTTGCTTGAGCCTCATGCAGGAATTGCTAATTTTGTAAAAACACCTCAACAGGCAATTGAAATTCTAAAAGAATTTGAATATCCTGTGATTGAAAAATGGATTGATGACATTATTGAAGATAACAAGTAACAAAAAAGTTATATAAAAACCTCTTCACCGATTAGAGTTTATAGTTTGTATCATCCCATATTATTCATAAACAGTTACTATACTATTAGTCTTAAAAATCTATAAACAAAATTCTTTACACCTCAGTGTTATTTAATTAGTAATAATAAAATAAATAATTAACAACAACTGTAACTATTTAAAAACTATTACGACTAAAGGTTTATTATGTATTTTATTATATTTGAAAAATTTTAAAACAAATAAACATGAAAAAAGTATTTTATTTTACAGTTGCGGGAATGATGCTGTTTGCAGCTCAATCGTGCACTCAACAACAAACAAAAAATATGAACGAACCAAAACCCATTGATTTGGCAAATTTGGATACTACGGCTAATCCTGCCGAAGATTTTAATCAATATGCCAACGGCGGATGGATAAAAAATCATCCTATTCCTGAAGATAAAAGCTCGTTTGGAACATTCAATGAACTTATTGACAAAAACGAAAAACAACTTAAAGAAGTTGTAACAGGTATTGCCAAAGCAAATAACCCAAAAGGTTCAGTTGCCGAAAAAATAGCAATGTTTTACAATTCGGGAATGGATACCGTAACAATTGAAAAAAACGGAACAGCAATACTAAAAGACGAATTTGACAGAATAGATAAAATATCTTCTCTTGAAGACATTGAACAACAATTTATTCATTTTCATAAATATTTTATATCTGCCGGTTTCGGATTATATGGTGGTCCTGACGAAAAAAACAGTGATATGGTAATCACACAAGTAGGACAAAGCGGATTAGGACTTCCTGATAGAGATTACTATTTATCTGATGCTGAGCGTTTTGCCAATATACGCGATAAATACAAAGAACATATGACAAAAATGTTTATGCTTTTTGGCGACGATGCAAAAACAGCTGCTGCTAATACTCAAGAAGTTTACGATATTGAATATAAACTTGCAGAAGTGTCAATGGATAGAATTACACAACGTAACCCTCATAAAACATACAACAAAAAAACAGTTGAAGAACTTCAAGAGTTAACTCCAAACTTTAATTGGGAAATATATCTTACAGAATTGGGTTTACCCGATGTAAAAGAAGTTATTGTAGGACAACCTGACTTTTTAAAAGGGTTCAACGATTTACTTACAAGCAAGTCTATTGATGATTGGAAAGCATATTTAAGATGGAATCTGATAAATTCAAGTGCATCGTATCTTAACGACGATGTGGTAAAACAAAATTTTGATTTTTACGGAAAAACACTTTCGGGAACACCCGCTATGCGTCCTCGCTGGAAACGTGTTCTTAGTGCTACAAACAGAACTTTAAGCGAAGCAGTAGGACAAATTTATGTGGAAAAATATTTTCCGCCCGAAGCAAAAGAACGTATGCTTAAACTTGTTGGCAATTTAAAAACAGCTTTAGGCGAACGTATTCAAAACCTTACATGGATGAGTGAAAGCACAAAAGACAGTGCTATTAATAAATTAACAGCCATTAGAGTAAAAATAGGTTATCCCGATAAGTGGAAAGATTACTCTAAACTTGAAGTAAAAGATGATGCTTATGCTTTAAATATAATGAGAGCTCGTGAATTTGCATTTAACAGAATGATTAATAAAATTGACAAGCCTGTTGACAAATCAGAATGGCACATGTCACCTCAAACTGTTAATGCTTATTATAATCCTACTGCAAACGAAATTGTATTTCCTGCAGGAATTTTACAACCTCCATTCTTTTTCCTTAACGGAGACGATGCCGTTAATTACGGAGCTATAGGTGTAGTTATCGGACACGAAATGACTCACGGATTTGATGATCAAGGACGTTTGTTCGACAAAAAAGGTAATCTTAACTCGTGGTGGACAGAAGAAGATTCTAAACAATTTAAAGAAAGAACTGATGTATTAGTTCGTCAATTTAATGAATTTGTTGTTTTAGACAGTGTTCATGCCAATGGAGAATATACTCTGGGTGAAAACATTGCCGATTTCGGCGGACTTAATGTTTCATTTACTGCATTCAAAAAAACAGAGCAATGGAAACATCAAGATAAAAAAATTGACGGATTTACTCCGAATCAACGTTTTTACTTAGCTTATGCTCATGTATGGGCTCAAAATATACGCGACGAAGAAAAACTTAGAAGAACACAAGAAGATGTTCACTCTTTGGGTAAATTCAGAGTAAACGGACCTCTTAGAAACTTACCGGAATTTCATGCTGCATTTAATGTAAAACCCGGTGATTACATGTATCTGCCTGAAAATGAAAGAGCAATAATTTGGTAGTTATATCATTATAATATATTACGAAAAAGTCCAACTTTTAAAAGTTGGACTTTTTTTTTAAACAATATCAAGTTCAAACCAACAAGATTAAAAAATAATTAGTAAATTCGGGGCTGTTTTGAAATAAATAAATTTTAAATAAATATTTGGGATACAATCCCGCAAAATAAAATAAATAATGAAGGTTGATGTATTATTAGGACTTCAATGGGGTGATGAAGGAAAAGGCAAAATTGTTGATGTTTTAACCCCTGAATACAATGTGATAACAAGATTTCAAGGTGGAGCAAATGCCGGTCACAGTCTTGAATTTAACAATACAAAACATGTTCTGCATCTGATACCTTCAGGCATTTTTCACGACAGTGTAATAAATATTATAGGTAACGGCGTTGTACTCGACCCTGTAGCTTTTAAAAAAGAAATTGACGACCTGAAAAAATTAAATATTGATGTTGTAAAAAGACTACAAATAGCAAAAAAAACTAATTTGATTATTCCTACTCATAAAATTTTAGACGGAGCTTTAGAAAAAACAAAAGGAAAAGAAAAAATAGGCTCTACATTAAAAGGTATAGGTCCGGCATATACCGATAAAATAAGCAGAATTGCTTTAAGAGTAGGTGATATTACTAAAAATAATTTTATTGAAAAATATAAAAAACTAAAAGCTCAACATCTTAAAACCTTATCACTGTATGATTTCGATTTTGAACTTGATGCCATTGAAAAAGAGTGGTTTGAAAGCATAGAGCTTTTAAAGAATTTTAAATTTATAGACAGTGAACACGTTATCAATGACTATATAAAAGAAAACAATATAAGAATTTTAGCCGAAGGTGCTCAAGGTTCATTACTTGATGTTGATTACGGTTCGTATCCATTTGTAACTTCATCGAATACTATTTGTGCAGGAGCTTGCACAGGAATGGGAATTGCTCCTTCAAATATAGGTGAGGTAAAAGGTATTTTTAAAGCATATTGCACACGCGTAGGCTCAGGTCCTTTTCCCACCGAACTGTTTGATAACGACGGACAACGCTTACGCGATGTGGGACACGAATACGGCAGCACAACAGGACGACCACGTCGTTGCGGTTGGCTCGACCTTGTTGCTCTTAAATACAGTGTTACCCTAAACGGCGTTACACAGCTTATTATGACCAAAGCCGATGTTCTCGATGGTTTTAATACCATTAAAATTGCAACAGGTTATAAAGTAAACGGTGAGGTTATCGACTATTTCCCTTACGATATTGAGGATGTAGAACCTGTTTACAAAGAATTTAAAGGGTGGAATTGTGATATTACAAAATATGTTTCTGAAAATGAACTTCCAAAAGAGTTAATGGAGTATATCAGTTTTATTGAAAAAGAAACCGGTGTGCCTGTTAAAATTGTTTCGGTAGGACCTGATAGAGCAGCTACTATTATAAGAGAATAGAAGCTAGAGAGTATAATAATCTAACATTTAAAATCTAATATCTAGTAGTCTAGTATCTAGCAATCTAAAAGTCTAACATACAGATATAAAAAAAGCCGCAAATTGCGGCTTTTTTTATTTGAAATATTATTTTATTTCTGAATATTCGGTAATTGAAGTCCGTATCCTTTTTTCTTATCTTCTGCTTTAAGCAAAAATCCTACAATTACAGCCAACACTCCAAATGCAGTAAAAATAAGCATCGGATAAGTATAATCATATACGGGAATTTCTGTTCCTGCTGCTTTTGCTGCTGCTACTTGCGGGTTTGTTTTATCAAGAACATAACCTATTAATGCAGGTACTCCCATTAATCCCCAGTTTTGAATCCAGAATATTAACGAATATGCCGAACCAAGTTGGTTTTCAGGAATAATTTTAGGTACAGAAGGCCACATTGCCGATGGAACAAGCGATAAAGCTATTCCAAGAATAATAACCAAAACAACAGCTACATACCAATAATTTAATACGGGTAAAGAAAATACTCCGTGAACAAAAATAATTAATGTAGCACCAATTATCATAATTGTAGCACCTTTCCCTTTTTTATCGTAAATACTACCAAATATTGGTGTTAAGAAAAGTGTTCCTAATGGTAATAAACTTGGAATTAATCCTGCAATTTCTTGGTCTAATCCGTATTTATTAACCATTAAATCGGTAGCATATTTTATAAACGGAAAAACCGAAGAATAAAATAATACACATAAAAGAGCAATTAACCAAAATCCTTTATTGGTAAGAATATGAAGAGCTTCTTTTAACTTAAATGGTTCTTCTTCTGCAATATCTAAATCAGCTTCAGATGCATCAAGTTTTTTATCCATTGCCACATAGATAAAAAATGTTATAAATCCGATTATCAATAATACCAAAGCAAAAGCTATCGGTGCCGAAATACTGGGAGCAATTTTTTCAATAAAACTGCCATCGGGACCTACAACTGTATGTTTATTTGTAAAATACATAGCCAAAGGTACGGGAGCTGCCATAGCCAACAATGTTCCCATACGGGCAACAGCCATTTGCATTCCCATGGCAAGAGCCATTTCATATCCTTTAAACCATTTTACAATAATTTTTGAAACGGTAATACCGGCTATCTCAACACCAACACCAAATATCGCAAACCCGATTGAAGCGACAAAAACCTGTCCTTGTACTCCCATTATTGTTTGCTCTGCCAACTGCGGATGCGAAAAACCGTAATATTTAAGCGTAGCTCCAATAACCATAATACCGGCTGACATTATTCCCGTAAAACGAACACCCATTTTATCAAGAATAATTCCTCCGATAATCAACATACCGAAAAATACATTAAACCATCCATATGCACTTGTAAATAGGCCGTAATTTGTACTCGACCATCTATATTGCTCTTCAATCATCGGTTTTAACGGAGAAATAATATCCGTTAAAAAATATCCGGCAAACATTGTTATGGAAATTATTGCCAATGCCCCCCATCGTGCCGATTTATTGTCTCTTAGAGATTGTCTAATTGCTTCTGTCATAATCTATTTTTAATATTATAAACTATTTTATTTTTTAGGAACACTTTTTAAAGTTTCCAGTAACCAATTATAAAATTTTTGAACTGTCTCAATATTTACTTTTTCATCGGGTGAGTGAGGAAATCTGATTGTTGGCCCAAATGAAATCATATCCCAGTTAGGATATACACCACCAAGCAAACCACACTCTAATCCTGCATGAATAGCTTTAATCTCAGGAATCTTTCCGTAAAGATTTTTATAAGTATTTTGCATTGTTTTAAGAATATCAGAATCCATATTCGGTTTCCATCCCGGATACTCTCCGTCAAACTCTACTCTTGCATCTGCTAAAGCAAAAACACTACCTATTGCATTTGCCAAATCTTCTTTTGCCGAATCAACTGACGAACGTAGTAAACATTGAACCATAACCTCGTTACCGTCAAGTTTTACAACAGCCAAATTAGTTGATGTTTCCACCAATCCTTTCATATCCTGACTCATGCGAATAACTCCATTAGGGCATCCATAAACCGCTTTTGTAAGACGACTTTGAACTCCGTCTGATATCATCTTTTTAGGCATTTCTGCATCTTCAACAACTATTTTCACTCCCGGATCTGCCGATGCTAGTTCTGCCTGAATTTTAGTTTCAAATTTTGCTACATAATCATTAAGTTCGCCTGCTTTATTTTCAGGGAATAAAAATGTTGCAAAAGCCTCACGAGGAATAGCATTACGCAAACTACCTCCCTGAACATCAGTCAAATGAATACCATAATCTCTATTTGCTTCATATACAAAACGGAACAATATTTTATTGGCATTACCTCTTTCCAAAGGAATATCAAGTCCTGAATGTCCGCCTTTTAATCCTGTAATGCTTATTTTATAAGCCTTAACTCTCGATGGTATCTCTTTTAATTTAGCATCAAAATAAAAATTACCGTTTATACCTCCTGCACATCCTACATACAATTCTCCTTCATCTTCCGAATCCATGTTTAAAAGAATATCTCCTTTTAATACATTAGGTTCCAAAGCAAAAGCTCCGGTCATTCCGGTTTCTTCATCTATTGTAAAAAGTCCTTCAATCGGCCCATGCTCAACATCTTTTGATGCTAAAACAGCCATTGCTGCAGCTACTCCAATACCATTATCTGCTCCAAGAGTTGTTCCGTCGGCTGTTACCCACTCACCATCAACATAAGCTGTAATAGGATCTTTTTCAAAATCGTGATTTTTATCGCTGTTAGCTTGCGGAACCATATCAATATGTCCTTGCATTACAACTCCTTTTCGGTCTTCGTATCCCGGAGTTGCAGGCTTACGAATAATCACATTTCCTACCTTATCTACAATAGTTTCAAGTCCTAAATCTTCACCGAATTTTTTCATAAAAGCAGTTACTGCTTCTTCGTGCTTTGAAGGACGAGGTATTTGTGTCAATTGATAAAAATATTCCCAAACTGCTTTGGGCTCTAAATTTCTAATGTCACTCATTATATTTTTCCTCCTAATTAATTTTAATTTTTAAAAAGTTCGAATTTAATAAAATAAATTAAACTATTAATAAAATATACTTTTTAACACAAAAGTTTTATTTTTTTAAATTAAATGATTTTAACTTATTACTAATACGTTATAAATTATCTTTAATAAAATTTACCATTTTTGTATAAAGATGATAACGAGTATTACCTCCGTAAATGCTGTGATTGCGATTTGTATAAAAGAAAAGTTCAAATTGCTTATCTGCTTGAACAAATGCCTCCGATATTTCAAGAGTATTTTGCATATGAACATTATCATCAGCTGTTCCGTGAATAATCAATAGCTCACCTTCCAACTCACTCACATGATTAATTGGTGAATTTTCATCGTAACCTTCGGGATTTTCTTGCGGAGTTCGCATAAATCTTTCGGTATAAATATTATCGTAATAACGCCAATTGGTAACCGGTGCAACAGCAATTCCCGCTTTAAAATAATCTGCTCCCTGTGTCATACAATTAAGAGCCATAAATCCTCCGTAACTCCATCCCCAAATACCTATTCTTGCAGAGTCGATATAATTTAAGCTGCCAAGATATTTTGCTCCTGCAATTTGGTCTATTGTTTCATATTTTCCCAATTGCAAATATGTGCACTTGCGAAACTCCTCTCCTCTTGCTCCTGTTCCTCGCGGGTCAACACAAGCCACAATATAACCTTCACTTGCCAACACTTGTTCCCAGCCTACCCAAAAATTATCAAGCACTTGCTGCGAATTAGGCCCGCTATATTGAGTTATCAATACCGGATATTTTTTGTTTGGGTCAAAATCAATAGGTTTTACTATCCAACCATTCAACTCAACTCCCTCATCGGTTGTAAATTTAAAAAACTCTTTTGGTGAAAATGTCGAAAGTTGTAATTTATCTTTTAACTTTCTATTGTCCTCAATAACTCTTATAATCTTACCCTTAGCATCATTTAGTGTTACCTTTGCAGGTGTATATACATTTGAATAATAATTAATATAATATTTAAACCCTTTACTGAAAACTGCATCGTTTGTTCCATCTTCTTTATTAAGTTTTTTTGTTCCGCTACCGTTAAGTTTTACCATATAAATACTACGTTGCATTGGTGTAGGTTGTGCACTTTGATAATAAACCGTTTTTTTAGCGGAATTATAACCTAAATATTCGGTAATATCCCAATTACCTTTTGTAATTTGATTTGCCAAAGTTCCATCTGCATTATATAAATATAAATGTGCATAACCATCATCTTCATTCAAATAGATAAATTTACTTCCGTTGTCAATAAATGTAAGATAATCAAAAAACGTTTCATCAATATATCTTTTATTTTCCTCAGTATAAAATACTTGCGATTTACCTGTTTCGGCATTTACATATAAAAACTCAAGTTTGTTTTGTAAACGATTCATTCTATATACAACCATTTTTCCGTTTGGTGCCCATTTCAATCGCGGAATATATTGGTCGATTTCTTCACCCACATCTACTTTTACGGTGTTTTTTGTTTCAATATTATATGTAAAAACAGTCAGAATACTGTTTTTTTCTCCTGCTTTAGGATATTTATAAGTATAATTTTCAGGATATAAAGAATTTTGAAGTAACTCAGGTGCCAAACCTTTAAATTTGGTCATATTAAATACCGGCACTTGACTTTCGTCGAATTTACAGTAACCTATATATTTACTGTCGGGCGACCAAGCAAAAGCCTGATTGTATTCAAACTCTTCTTCGTAAACCCAATCGGGAGCACCATTAATAATTTTATTCCGTTCGCCGTCAGTAGTAATTTGAGTTTCCTTTCCTGTTTGCAATTCGGTTATAAAAATATTGTTGTCACAAACAAAAGCTACTTTGGTTCCATCGGGTGATAAAGTTGCCAATCGTTGACCACTTTTATCGGATACACTGTAAAGTTTTTTTATTTTTAAATCCCAAACAAAAAACTCCGCCGTAAATGAACGACGATAAATTCTTTCACGATTTATATAAAAAATTATTTTACTTTCATCACTATTAAAAGTATAATTATGAATTCCTTTTATTTTATCATTATTAAAATCACTTACAGAAACAATATTTTCAACTTTTTTACCTGTTTTATAACTGTATTTTGCAATTACCGAATCACCTTCGAGTGCCGAGTAGTGTAATCCGTCATTCATAGATACTAATCCGTAAACAGATTGCGGATAATATGTGTATGTTCGATATAAATCTGCTACCGTTATTTTTTGTTTTTCGGGTATCTGAGCTTGTATGCTTAATGCAAAAATTACAAAATAAAATAATGTCAGTATCCTTTTCATTTTATTAAATTTTAATAGTTAAATATTTGATTATAATTGTATTCTCTATATAATTATTTATAAAAAACACAAAGGTAAGTATTTTATACAAGTTTGTTGAAATTTTATTTATTAATCGAACATGAATAATACTTTAAAC
>CAYRJP010000071.1:0-1135 GCA_964424425.1 uncultured Bacteroidales bacterium
CCTAATCCCGACCCTTGATAAGTTCTGGAATAAGAACCCTCTACCTGAGTAAAACGATCAAAAACAATATGTTGTTTTTCTTTCGGGATACCAACACCCGTATCTTTTACGTAGATTTTTATATTTTCGCCCGCCTTGTAGCATCCGATTTCAATTTCACCTTTTTCGGTAAATTTTATACTGTTTTTAACAAGATTTGTCAATACTGCATAAATTTTTTCCCTGTCAGTATTTATTATGGCATCTTGTTCCGATAATAATATTTTTAGAGACAATTTAAGATTTTTATTTTCTGTTTCGGGTTTAAAAAACTTATAAATAAATTCTAATTGTTCAATAATATTTGTTTCCGATATTTTTATTTCAACTTGACCTGCTTCAACTTTTGAGATGTCTATCAAGTCATTAATTATATTTAACAACCTGTCGCCGCTTTGCTTAATTATTTCAATATATTTTTTTCTTTCATCGGAGTCTAAATCAAGTTCTGAAAGTAACTCTGTAAAACCAAGTATCCCATTCATGGGGGTTCGTATTTCGTGACTCATATTTGCCAAAAAAGCAGATTTTAATTTATCACTCTCTTCGGCTCTTTCTTTGGCAGCAATAAGTTTTTTTTCTATCTCTTTTTTCTTGGTTATCTCTACGGTTAATTCTTTGTTTCTTTTATTTAACAATATTGTTCGCTCTTTTACTTGTTTTTCTAAACTTTGATTAATCTCTTTTATCTGGTTTTGATTTTCCAATAACATCTTTTTTTGATAAAAATCAATACGTTTAAGTTTTTCAATATTATATAACGCTATCATGTTAATGATGTTGATTGAAATATAAAACATATTTACAATAAAAAAATCGTTATAAGT
The DNA here is from genome assembly GCA_964424425.1 of uncultured Bacteroidales bacterium. Classification (GTDB taxonomy): domain Bacteria; phylum Bacteroidota; class Bacteroidia; order Bacteroidales; family SZUA-534; genus GH45. The sequence goes on from CAYRJP010000071.1 coordinate 867, forward strand.
AATATTATATAAGTTACTAAATAAAAAAGTTCCTAAATTATAAACAACAACAATTATTAAACCTGATATTGAAGCCCAAATAAAACGCAGTTTTACCAAAAAATATCCGGCAGCAAAAATTAAAAAAACTCCTCCGTAGTAATATGTATTGTTTTGTGCAATAAGCATCATGTAAATAATGGATGCTCCACTAATAATAAAAATTACAGAAATACATCTTTGCCAAAAAGCATAAAATTTTTTGAGAAAAGATATTATAAAAATAAAAA
>CAYRJP010000071.1:1235-3178 GCA_964424425.1 uncultured Bacteroidales bacterium
AGTATCCGACCATGCAATGTTACTTTTATTTAATGCTCTGTCAACAAGATAAAAAGAGTAAACTACCGAATCGTAAGGAAAAGGATATTGTTCGTTAAACGGATAATTAAAATCAATATATATTGTTGCTTTAAGTGTTTTATCTTGTCCCAAATCGCCAACCCACGGTATTCTGTATTTATTAGCAATCAGTGTAGTATCTAAAGTTAATTTACCGTTCTTAATTCCGTAAAGTGAAGGGAAAAAATTCGCATCGTAAGGCGGAATAGAATCATACTGTGTAAGTCCCACATCACCGTTACCGTCAATTAAATAAAACACCAAATTAATATTAACTTGTGACTGCCCCAATACATTTTGTCCGATTGAAACATTAGTGTTAAGAAACTCAATCTGCGGTTCGGGAGGGTAATCAATATGTTCTATTTTGCAACTGTGTAGTGCAAAAAAATGAACTATTACAACAAATAAAAATAATATTTTACGACTGTTGCCAATCATCCAAAAGTCTCCTCTCTTTTTTTGTAGGTCTGCCATGCCCTTTTTGTCTGTATCCTCCTAAATTCATTCTTACCATATCCAATTTAATAACCTCTTGTTCGGGTGTTAAATCAATAAGATAATTTTCAACCAGTTTTGCTCCAACTCTGTTTTTTAATAAATCTTTTACTTTATAACGATATAATACAGGTGTTTTTTTTACCTCAATAACATCGTCAACCTTAATTATACGTGCCGGCTTTGCTATATCTCCGTTTAAAAAAACCTTGCCTTTTTTACAAGCATCAGCAGCCAAACTCCTTGTTTTAAAAACTCTTACTGCCCACAACCATTTATCAATTCTTATATCGCTTTCGTGCATAAAAAATGCTCTGTTTTTTATTTTAAAAATACAAAATTACAAATATTGTTACTTTATAGTGTAATATTATGAACATATTTTATAAAAAAGGTTGCTTTGATTAATCAAAGCAACCTTAAAATTAAAAAATATTATTGTTAAAATTTATAATTCAACCCTATTGCAAAATCCATCAGCGACTTATCGTAAGTCTCCGTGTAATTTATTTTATTCAAATAAGTTTTATTCTCTTCAGCAGTAGTATATGAAACAAACAAAGCTCCTATATCAATAGAAAAATGTTCGTTTATATTGCATCTTCCGCCAAAACCAACTGTATTACTTGAATTACTAAAACTTATATCGGTTTGATAACCTTGTCCCACACCTGTTTGACCATGCATATAACCGGCACTTACAGTAAACATTTCGTTTATATCATATTCTAAGCCTACTGCTATTTCATACAAGTTATTATCAATAAATTTCTCTTTACCGTTCCAATCGGCTTTTTTATCAAAATAATGATTCCACGATACCGATGCTCTTAAATTATCGGCAATGCTGTATCCTATACCAATTGCCAAGATAGCGGGAATATCGTTACGGAAAGTAGAATCGTTTTTAAACATTCCGTTTGCATCTTTACCGGATTCGGAACTATTTGTTAACTCAAGTTTTGTGTTAAATTCATATTTTATTGCAACATTCAGTTTATCGTCAAGAAAACTTAAATTTGCACTTAAAATAGGTGTAAAAGCTAATCCTGTTTGAGTAGCATCAACTTCCATATCGGTGGTGGCAGCAGCAAGAGTATCACCAATATTTGGAGATGTAGAACTTGTTGCTGTTCGAATAGTATTTGCTAAATCAGCTCCAAACTTAGAAGCTAAAACCATATTGCCTGTATATTGAGGCATTAATGCACCAAGCGGATGCGACCTCATATCAGGATTTATCATAATATCTTTAATATGACCTTTATATGTGTTTTTTGCATTAATCATTCTTACTCCGGCAGCCACCGAAATCATATCATTAATTTCATAACTTCCGTTTAATTGTGTTCCCCAAAACACCGAACTACCATCGAAATAAATAT
>CAYRJP010000071.1:3278-5358 GCA_964424425.1 uncultured Bacteroidales bacterium
ATGCCGGCAACATTGATACAGGCATTTCAAATGAAGGCAAGCCTGTTTTATATTCGGCAGAGCCTCCACCTGCATTTGGACCGAAAGACAACGATACGGCAAACTTATCTTTTTTATAAGCTGCAAAAAATGAAGGGAACAACGGAGCAAAAACATCACCTACATACTTTTTATTGTTTAACGATGGGAATGTTGTTGTAACGGTTTTATCTTGAATAATTGTTTGATTATGAAACGCTAAATAAAAACCATCATCCATTTTAATTAATCCCGCAGGATTAAAATAGGCAGCATCTAACCCTACTGATGCATTTCTTGACAACATTCTTACAAATTGAGCACTTTGATTGGTATTGGTTAAAATACCTCCTGCAAATAATTGTCCGCTTATTAAAACGGAGAAAATAATCATGTAAATTTTTTTCATTGGTTTAAAATTTAATTATTAAAATATTTATTATTTGAATATTTTCCGGTTATAAAAGTGTTATTATTAAATTAATTTAGAATACAATATAATAAAAATTTTTAAATTCTTGAAGTTTAAGGTTTTTGACTTTTTATTTTTATGCGTTTATTTAAAAAAATCAATTAATAAAATTATAATGCAAAATTGTATCTTTACCACAAAAAGATAAAACTCATAATTAAAACTATATGAATAAAAAGCAGTATATCGAAGATTTTATAAAATTGGCATTAGCAGAAGATATAGGCGACGGCGATCATACTTCACTTAGTTGTATCCCTGAATCACAAACAGGTAAGGCTCGGTTATTGGTAAAACAAGACGGAATAATTTCAGGAGTAGAAATAGCCGAAACTATTTATAAAATATTTGACCCTAAACTTAAAATTAATGTTTTTATAAAAGACGGAACACAAATTAAAAAGGGAGATGTTGTTTTTGAAGTATCAGGCAAAGAACTGTCAATTCTTCAAACCGAAAGATTAGTATTAAATTTTATGCAGCGAATGAGTGGTATTGCTACTCAAACAGCCGAATACGTAAAACTTGCAGAAGGGTTGAATACAAAAATTCTTGATACCCGAAAAACAACACCCGGAATGAGAATTTTTGAAAAAATAGCAGTAAAAACAGGAGGTGGAGAAAATCACAGAACGGGATTATATGATATGATTATGATTAAAGACAATCATATTGATTTTGCCGGAGGAATACGCCAAGCCATAGAAAGAGCTCACGAATATTTAAAACAAAAAAATAAAGATTTAAAAATTGAAGTTGAAGCTCGCAGTATTGACGAAATTAAAGAAATAATGCTGGTTGGTGGTATTCACCGTATAATGATTGATAATTTTACTGTTGAAGAAACAAAAAAAGCTGTTGAGTTAATAAATGGTAAATATGAAACCGAATCATCAGGTAAAATTACAAAAGAAACACTTAGGGCTTATGCCGAATGCGGTGTTGATTATATCTCGGTAGGTGCTTTAACTCATCAAATAAAAAGTCTTGATTTGAGTTTAAAAGCTGTTTAATAAAAATATTTTTGATGACAAAAAGCAAAATAAGCATTATTGCACGTAAAATTATTAATAAAATTGTAGAAACGGCAAAAACAGTTTCATTACCCGGATTTGAAAAAGTTCCTGTTTACGATGTGGGAGTTTTTTATGTAAACGGCATTGCAAACGGAGCTATCGGTGTTAGAGCATCAGCTATTTCGTTTAGCTTTTTTATGGCGTTGTTTCCCAGCATAATTTTTATTTTTACCCTAATACCTTTTGTGCCGATACCCAATTTTCAAAATGAATTACTTATGCTTATGGAACAATTGTTGCCGTCAAATACTTATCAGGCAATACAATCAACCATAGTTGATATTATGACAAATAAAAGGTTCAGCCTTTTATCTTTTGGTTTTATTGCAGCCATGCTATTTAGCACAAACGGAATTTCGGCAATGATAGCTTCGTTTAATGCTTCGGCAAATGCCTTTGAAACACGAAAATGGATAAGCATGCGGCTTATAGCAATATTGCTTGTGTTTATAATATTTTTATTGATAACAATAGCTATCGGATTGATAATTTTCGGAAAACACATTTTAAATAT
>CAYRJP010000071.1:5458-10165 GCA_964424425.1 uncultured Bacteroidales bacterium
TACAACAAACTTTACGGTTCTATCGGAACACTTATAGCACTGCTTGTATGGATGAATTTAAACTCATATATGCTATTAATAGGATTTGAATTGAATGTAAGCATACGAAATGCAAAAGTAGGACTAAGTAAAGATTTAGAACTATCGAAAAATACCATTGAATACGAAAGATTTTATCCTAAAAAAGAGGATTTATTAAAAGATTTGTAAAATTTTTTTTACTTATCTTTGCCCACCTAAAATATTACAATGAAGTTTAAATTAATAAAAACTGACAATAAAACTTCGGCAAGAGTTGGCGAAATAACCACCGACCACGGAAAAATAAAAACACCTATATTTATGCCTGTGGGCACAGTAGGCTCGGTTAAAGGTATTCATCAACGCGATGTTGAAACCGATATAAAAGCACAAATAATTCTCGGCAATACTTATCATTTGTATCTGCGTCCGGGAATGGAAATTATAAAACAAGCCGGCGGATTACATAAATTTATGAATTGGGATAAACCCATACTTACCGACAGCGGCGGCTATCAGGTATTTTCGCTTTCGGCAAATCGCAAACTAATTGAGGAAGGAGCAAAATTCAGTTCGCATATTGATGGTTCAAAACATATGTTTACACCCGAAAATGTTGTTGACATACAGCGAATTATAGGTGCCGATATTATTATGGCATTTGATGAATGTCCGCCCGGAACAGCCGATTACAAATATGTTTCTAAATCTCTCGATTTAACAATGAAATGGTTGTATCGCGGAATTAAACATTTTGATAATACCGAACCTTTATATGGTTATTCACAAACATTTTTCCCCATTGTTCAGGGAGGAGGTTTTGCCGAATTGCGAAAAAAAGCAGCTTACGAAGTTGCTGAACTTAATCGCGAAGGTAATGCCATCGGCGGTCTTTCGGTTGGTGAACCAACAGAAGTAATGTATGAAATGACTGAAGTGGTAAATGAAATATTACCCGAAGACAAACCACGTTACCTTATGGGTGTAGGAACACCGGCAAATATTCTTGAAGGAATAAGCAGGGGTGTTGATATGTTTGATTGTGTTATGCCCACACGCAACGGACGCAACGGCATGCTTTTTACAAGTGAAGGAATAATTAATATAAAAAACAAAAAGTGGGAAAACGATTTTTCACCCATTGATACAAACGGCACATCTTTTGTCGATAGTTATTATTCAAAAGCATATTTGCGACATCTTTTTGCTTCAAAAGAGTTGCTGGGTCCTCAAATAGCAAGTATTCACAACCTTGCTTTTTATTTATGGCTTGTTGAACAAGCAAGACTAAAAATTGAAGATGGAACTTTTGCCGATTGGAAAACCGATATGGTAAAAAAAGTATCATCAAGATTATAAACAAATATAAAAAAGCAAATTTTGAAAAAACTCGACTTATACATAATGAAAAAGTTTTTGGGCACATTTTTTTATGCCCTTCTTTTAATTATTGTAATAGTTGTAATTTTTGATATATCAGAAAAAATTGACGACTTTATGGAGCACGACGCTCCTTTACATGCAATTATTTTTGATTATTACATGAATTTTATCCCATATTTTGCCAATCTTTTTTCAGCACTATTTACATTTATATCTGTAATATTTTTTACATCGAAAATGGCTGCCGATTCTGAGATTATTGCTATTTTAAGTAGCGGCATCAGTTACAAACGAATGCTTGTGCCTTATTTTTTATCTTCATTAATAATTGCAATGTTTTCGCTAATACTGATAAATTGGGTTATTCCGTCGGCAAATAAAAAAAGACTTGAGTTTGAAAATACTTACATAAAAAGAAGATATTACAACAGTGAAAAAAATATTCACCGACAGGTATTACCTAATGTTTATATTTATATGGAATCTTATAATACCATTTATAATATAGGATATAAATTTTCGATGGAGAAATTTGAAAACGGAAAGTTAAAATCAAAACTTCTGTCGGATTATATGCAATGGGATACAACAAAACATACTTGGAAGATTACAAATTATTATATCAGAGATTTTGTAGGCGATAAACAGATAATAACAACAGGCAGAAAAATTGATTCGGCAATAAACCTTAAGCCCGAACAGTTTGCCCGCAGAAACAATGTTGTAGAAGCAATGAATCATGAGGAATTAGACACCTTTATTGAAGAAGAGAAAATGCGAGGGTCGGACAATGTAACACTTTGGCTTATAGAAAAAAACAAGCGACTTTCATTTCCGTTTTCCACAATAATACTAACCTTGATAGGTGTTACACTATCATCGCGAAAAAAACGTGGAGGAATAGGCACTAACATAGGACTCGGAATATTATTGGCTTTTTCATATATACTTTTTATGCAAGTATCAATGGTTTTAGCCACCAATGCCAATGTTAATCCAGTGTTTGCAGTTTGGATACCAAACATACTTTATGCACTAATAGGACTATTTTTATACCATAAAGCAGCAAAATAAATCTCTATAATAAAAAATATTAAAAAAACAAAAACATATCTCAGGTTTTAAAAGTTTTTTCATTTATTATAATTTGTAACTTGCAACGGTTTTTTTATAAAACAAAGAAAGACATATATCAGAATAATTACCTGATATATACATGTTTAACTAATATAAATTATTATGTCGTTAAAACAAAAAACACGTGAACTTTTAAAAAAAAGAGAGAAAGTAGAACAAGGTGGCGGCGAAAAAGCCATCGAAAAGCAAAAAGCAATAGGTAAACTTACTGCTCGCGAACGTATTTTATCTCTTTTAGACAAAGAATCTTTTCATGAATACGATTTATTTGTAGAACATGAAGCACGTGACTTTGGAATGGAAACCAAAGTTTTACATGGTGACGGAGTTATTACCGGAACAGGAACTATTTACGGAGCTCCTATTTGTATTTATGCTCAAGACTTTACCGTAGCAGGAGGTTCATTGGGTTATATGCATGCCAGAAAAATTGTGAAAATAATGGATCATGCCTTAAAAATGCGTGTTCCTTTGATTGGTATCAATGATTCGGGAGGAGCACGTATTCAAGAAGGTGTAAACTCGTTAGCCGGATATGGTGAAATATTTTTCCGCAATACTCTTTCATCAGGAGTTATACCTCAAATATCTGTAATACTTGGTCCTTGTGCCGGTGGTGCTGTTTATTCTCCTGCACTTACCGATTTTGTATTTGTTGTTGACAATATTTCAAAAATGTTTATCACAGGTCCTGAGGTAATAAAAACAGTTCTTGGCGAAGAAATTTCGATGGAAGAGCTTGGCGGAGCAAAAACACATAGTGAGATTACGGGAAATGCTCATTTTTATGCTGAAAGCGAATTGGAATGTTTTGACCAGATAAAAAAGTTAATTACATTTATTCCTTGGAACAACGGACAAAAAGCAAGACCTTTCCCCCCCAAAGAGCCTAAAAAAGAGTATAAAATCGACAAAATTGTTCCAAGTGACCCTAGCGAACCTTACGATGTAAGAGATGTGATAAGAGCTATTGCCGATGATTCGGACTTTTTTGAAGTTCAAGCTGATTTTGCAGCCAATATTGTTGTCGGATTCGGACGTATCAACGGCGATACTGTAGGATTTGTAGCAAATCAACCGTTGGTGTTAGCAGGTGTGCTTGATTGTGACAGCTCTGATAAAGCAGCTCGTTTTATTCGCTATTGCGATGCATTCAATATTCCGCTTATTACTCTTGAAGATTTACCGGGTTATCTTCCCGGAGTTGACCAAGAGCACGCGGGTGTAATCCGTCACGGTGCTAAAATTCTTTATGCATACAGCGAAGCTACTGTTCCTCGCACAACCGTTATTATTCGTAAGGCTTACGGAGGAGGTTATATTGCTATGAATTCACGCCATTTACGTGCCGATTTTGTATTTGCTTGGCCTAGTGCCGAAATTGCAGTTATGGGTCCTGAGGGTGCTGCAAACATTATTTTCCGTAAGGAGATTATGAGTGCCGAAAATCCTGATGAAGTGCGTAAGCAAAAGGTAGAAGAGTATAAAGAAAAATTTGCGAATCCTTATGTTGCTGCCGCAAAAGGATATATTGATGCGGTTATCGATCCTAATGAGACTCGCAAATTATTAATACATGCCATTGATGTTTCTAAAAATAAAAATGTAGGACAACCTAAGAAAAAACACGGTATTCCTCCGTTTTAATCGATTCTTTACTTTTTAAACATTATGTTTATTGGTATTCGACAAAATAGAGGTAGTTATCATTTTACTTTAAACGTCCTGTATTTGCAGGCTAAACCATAAATTATGGCTAAAAAAGATAAATTTGAAACATTATGTATTCAGGGAACTGAATATAAAACTCTTTTAACAAAGAAATTTCTTAACAGAAAATCGTGGAAAGAGCCAAATCCTAATCATATTTTGGCTTTTATTCCCGGAAATATTATTAATATTTTTGTTAAAGAGGGACAAAAAATAAATATAGGTGATAAACTTTTGATTCTTGAAGCAATGAAGATGAAAAATGTTATTACATCACCTGTGTCAGGGATAATCGATAAGGTTCATATAAAACAGGGCAGTAATGTTCCTAAAAATGAAATTCTTATAGAGATAAAATAAAAATAAAAAAGGCAGCAAAAGCTGCCTTTTTTATTACTTATATTTTACTTTTTAAAAGTAATTTCTCATTCTTTCAAAAAAACTTTTCTCCTTTTT
>CAYRJP010000072.1:0-10046 GCA_964424425.1 uncultured Bacteroidales bacterium
GGTTATACCGTGAAAAATGTAATATTTAGATAATTGCCTACATCTATTTATCTTTTAAATAGTTGTAGTGAAGCAATTTGCGAAATTTACATTTTGTTTTTATTTGTAACTTGGTATTGTTCTAAATTATGTCTTATTTTACCTTAAATTTTATAAATCTCTTAAAATGCAAAATTTTAAAATAATACATGATTTAGATTTGACAGGCAAAAATATATTTATTGTTGGAAAGCCTGCAAGTGGCAAAACTTATCTTTCTGAAATTTTATTTAACCGATTAAAAAATCATCTGTTAATTCATACTGATGATTTTATTCAAAATGAAGATTTATTGATTGCTGAAATTTGTAATCGTAATTTTAGTAATTATATTTTAGAAGGCAATCAAGCTTATACAATTTTCAATAAATTAAATTACAGTAACTTGCCTAATTTAATTATTGAATTGAAAGTTACTGACAGTCATGTTTTTGGTATATATAAAAAAGAACGTGATTTAAGTAAATTTCAAATTGCAATAGCTTTTGATAATTATTACAAATCATTATTCCTAAAATATTACATTAAATATAGTCAAGACATCACATATTTGGAAATTGAAAATAATTTTTTATAAAATTTTCTTTTCGTGAAAATTAGTTAATCAGACTTGATATTATTATCAAGTCTTTTTTTTTGTCCTTTCAAATTCTATGTCAAATAATCACATTTGCATAATGAAAAGAGTAACTGAATTAAACGCAGTTCTCGCTGATTGGGACGAAGATAAATATCCCAACGGCGAGCAAAAGTATTTCTCGGTTGCTTACATCAAAAAAAATGGCGAGTTTGTGTATCTTAAACGCTGTATTAAAACAGGTTTAAGATTTTCAATGAAAAATCATAACATGAAAGCAGCTCAGCCTGTTGATAAAAACGGTAACGCAATCGGACATGTGCATCCAATTTGGATACATGCAATTACAATTTATCGTGGAAATATAATATTTGATATTTATGAGCAAATTAAAAACAGATAAAAACGGGTATCCTGATATTTATATAGGTGAAAAAGTTTTAATTAATTTTACAGATATTGATGCTATTCCTTACAACGAAGACATATCAGTTGTAGAGCCTGAAAGTGTTGGTAAATATAAATACATACCTTGGTATTCTGATAACACCTTCCCGGAAACTGCTATTCAAATTATTGACAAAACGCCTGTTCTAAAACGAGCATTAATCAATAAATCTAAAATAACCGTTGCACAAGGAATTTACCCTACTCGACTTATTGAGTTCTCAGAGAACGGTAATGAGAAACTTGAAGTTGTTAACGACCCCGAAATTGTTAAGTTAATGCAAAAATATATAATTCGCAGATACTTAGGTAATTCTGCCTATGATTTATATTCTTTCGGGAATGCTTTTGTAAAGTTAATACCTAACGTAACAGGCGATAAAATTTTAAAAATATTGCCGATTGATGCAAAACACTGTCGTCTTGGGAATCCTGATAAAAAAACAGGAAAAATAAACGAATTACTTATCTCTCCGAGCTGGGAAGATGCCGAAGAAAAAACAATCACATCATTAATCTTATTGGACGAAACTGATCCAATGAAACATTTGAAGGAGTTAAAAGAGTCCAACCTGCTCAAAGCTCCGATTGCAATGCAATTAAAAGGGGACTTTTCGAGCAATGATTTTTACTCAATGCCTCCTTGGTATTCTGCAAAACAATGGATTGATATTGCCGAAAAAGTCGCAAAACTTTCAGATGCAAGCATGAATAACATGCTCAACATTTTCATTCATTTACAGATTCCGTATTCTTATTGGGAAAAAAAATATCCGCTTGATGAATTTGAAGGGAAACGTGTAGAAAGAAATAAAAAAATACAAGCAGACATAGCATTACTTGAAGAAAAATTAACAGGTGCCGAAAATGCGAAGAAGACTTTAATTACATATTTCGGCGATCCTGAAGCTGACGGGAACGATGAATGGAAGCTTCAAGTCATCGACAATAAAATTTCTAATGAAAATCTTGTAACATCGACAGCAGCCGATACACAAATTGCAATTGCTGCGGGAATTATGCCGGACTTACTTGGTTTAATGTATGGCAACAGCAAAGGCGGTTCAATGCAACGTGAATTATTGTTAATTCAATACGCATTATCTTGGTTAGACAGACAAATGCTTGCTGATCCGCTTGAATTAATGCTAAAATTCAATCTTGGTGATTCTTATTCAGATATTGAATTAAGATTCCGAAATACATTTTTAACAACTCTTGACTCAGGGAAGGAGACAGGAACTAACATTTCATAATATGGGAAAATTAATTACATGGGTGATACTTTGGGCTTTATCTACGGCAGTATTTAAGGTTTTAAGTGTTATAGGATTTGCAGTTAATATTATATTGATTTTATTGCATAAAGACAGGATTAAAAATTTTACTGATTATTTTAAAATTCTTGCAATAGGAGAGGACCAAGTCGGAGCTTCATATTTATATCGAACGGAAGATTGGACGGTAAGCTCATACAATTACTATCTTGGTGTAATTAAGAATATTAAAATAGTTTACTATTTTATGAAGCTCGTTGATTTCTTTCCTCACATCTTTAATATTCAAAAAGAACACTGCAAGGAATCATATCTTGCAGAAAAAGAAACATTAAACTTAAAAAACGATGATACTAAACGATATAAATAAAATTCGCAAAATACTTACGGCAAGTAAATCATTGTCTTTTGATAAACTTGAACCATTTATCGAAGATACTGAAAATGACTTAAAACTTGTTATCGGGCTTGCTTTTTACGATGAACTTGACAGTTATACAGGCAGTGATGCTATAATTTTGGAAGCTATTAATCTACTTCAAAAATCAATAGCATATACTGCATATTTTAAGGGATTTGATATGCTTAACGTCGTATTTTCAAATCAAGGCGTTCACAGGATAGAAACTGAGGACGGAGGGAAAAAAGCACTTTTTCAAAGACAGGAAGAAAATTTAAAACGCAATTTCAAAGTTACAGGCTACAATAAGCTTGACACTGCACTTGCTTATCTTGAAAAAAACAAAGCATCATTCCCGACGTGGACAGCAAGCGATGAATACACGCTTGCAAAGCGTAATTTCATAAACTCAACTTCCGACTTTAACGACATTTATAATATAAATAATTCTCGTTTAGTATTCCTCAAATTAAGACGTTATCAAAATCTCGCAGAAGATTTTATTGCATTGCCGTTAATTGGCAGAGCTTTTTTTGATGAGCTAAAAACACAAATTAAAGATGATACGGTAAGCTCATGGAATATGTCATTTTTAATCTTTCTTAAATCCGCAATTGCTCACGGAACAATTGCACACGGAGGTTTTAATTTAGTTTACGAATTGGTTGATTTCGGTATTATTAAAATTGAAGACCAACAAAATGCACCTAATTTTAAAACGCAAACAAAAATTAATGAAGATGATTTTAAAACTCTAATAAACAGAGCAAAAGAAACGGCAGATTCATACATAAAGATATGTGCTGCATATTTGAACGAAAACATAAATGAATTTCCGACTTATAGAGACTCATCAGCCTACGATGCTGATGCAAATTTATACAGCAGGACAAACGGAACAGATAATATAGTAATAATTTAATAATTAAAGTAAAATGTTAGGAATAGATACAGCGATAATAATAGTTATCATTCAAAGTGTAACAACAATAATTATCAGTTGGAGTAGATACAAAAGCAGTAGATTTGAAAAAACGATGAAACCGTATATCTTACACTCATCCGCGAACAATCGAATAAAAAAAAAAGTAAAAGCAGTATCTTCCGGATTTTTAGCCGCATACCCGAAATTAAAGAGCGACTACAAAAGTCTCCTTATTCGTGGACGGAATTACGTGATAGAGTTCTCAGAGCAAGTCGTTATCTGGCTATATTCAAAAGATACAATCAAGAGAGAGATAGTTGAACAGGAAGTTGAAGCTATTTTTGATTTGCTTAAAATTCCTACAATTATGCTCGTTGATAAAGAACTTGTTTTTAAACTAAGCAGTGACCAAAGATTTAGAGCTAAGATACATTCGTTTACAGACAAAATCATGGAAATAATACAGGGGAAATATAACGGTAAGTCTCTCGACAAGTTAGAAGATACTCTTACCGACTTCATGGTATTATCATATTCTGCGTTTATTGACAAAATCGTAAAACAAAAATAATGCACGAACTCAAAATAAACATAGGCAATAAAGATTACAATTTTCAACATCCTGAAAGCTATAATGAGCTTTCAGAAAAGCAATATCTTGAAGTTGTTAAATTATATTTCTTAAAAAAAGAAGATATTGCTTCCCGAGATGCTGATAGAATAAACTTATTATTTGCGATGCTTGGCGGATTCGATGCAAAAAGAAAGCAACGTAAATCAATATATAATATTATAAATTATATTATAAAAAATGAACCAACTTTAATAGATGAATTACTTAAATTACAAGGCTTTATATCTACTGACAAGACGTTCAATACTTGGAAAATACCTTTTATTAAAATAGATAAAAAACATAACGGTCCTGACGATAAATTTAACTCTATGAAATTTGGAGTTTTCATAAAAGCCGACACTCTTGCAAGTGCTTATTTCGGAGCTAAAAAGCCCGAAAGAATACTGAACATGTTAGTTGAAGTTCTGTTTAATTGCGATGATGCAAGTAAATTGCATGATATTCCTAAGTTTGGAATTTTATATAATTATTTAGCAATAAGAAATTATCTTACAGAGAAATATCCGGCTGTTTTTCCGAAAGAAAAAAAGAAAAGCAAAAATATTACTCTCGGGAAGCAAAATAATTCTTGGATGACTATAAGAAGGCAACTTGCAGGAAGTGTTCTTGAATTAAAAAATGTTGACAACCTTAATTTACATGAAGTTCTCGCAGACTTGAACCAAAAAATATTAAACGATGACTAATTACAGCGATTATATAAATTATTTTAGAGCACTTGCAGATTTATTGCTTGCAAATACTCCATCACACAGAACGTTTTATGAGAAAGGTCTTGATGAATTTCTAAATACACTTACTATTGACGGTAATTATCCTGCAATGCTGATGGGACGAAATGAATTCAGATTAACTGATACCGGTTTCGATAATGTTAAGAAGGAAAGAAGTATTTCTATTGTAATATTTGATCATGTTGATGATATTCAAGATTATGATAAAATTGCTGTTGCTTTTGACAATTCCGAAAATGTAATTGACAAAATGTATAATAAATTACGTGCAGACAAAAATAATCCGCAATGTGCAGATTTTTCAAAATATATAGACTTATCTAATATAGAAGTATTGTCTGTTGAAAATGAAGGCGACGGTAATTACGGTTACTTATTTGAACTCACAATACAAACAACTCACAATACAAATATAATATGAGCGTAACGATAATAAATACACCAAAACCTTTTGATTTTGGAGGTAACGGACTTAAATATAAAGTAAAAGGAGATTTTTATGTTCTATATGAAACTGCAAAAGCTCATTATGCATTTAGAAAAGTGGGAAGTTTAGATACAGGAGATTCTTTCAACTTTGCAATACCTGACAATGAAGACGAAGGCATAACTGTATCTGCTCAAACTCCACCAATAGCTCCCGGAGATTATCATATAATATCTGCCGGTGCAACAATAGACGAAACCATTGATGAGCTTCGCAATATATACGACTTGAATGAAATTTATAAAATTTGGAAAGAAGGAACAGATGAAATTCATTTAGAATATAGGGAACTTGCGGGAATAGATTGCAGTTGGGTGTTCTTTGGCGGAGATGGTTATGAGGATATATATGATGATCCTAATTTATGTATAACTCACAGATTAAGTCGTATTGTCCAAGAAAACTATCATATTAATGCAGTAGTTTCTTTTAACGATGAAATCGTTTCTAACGTAAAAGTTGATGTTGATAAGGACGGATTTGCCGACTTAGATTTTGGTAAATTTATGCCAAAAAACATATTTGAAATCGGCAATATTTATCACAATATATATAAGTCTAATATTGACTTATCTTATCAAATTTCATTTTCGGAACATTTTCAAAATTTGGATTTTAAATTAACAAAAGATATTCAAAGGCAGGTCATGCCCGGTAAATTACCATTTGAAAAATATCCTAATTTTTCGGCATTCCCTACATTTTTTAATATTTTGAGAAAACAAATAGTTAACCAAGATTCATTTTTGAAACTTTGTTATTTTTTCGGATCAGAATTGCCTGAAACTATAAGTTTTAATATTAAATTTTACTATACCGACAAAACCACTGAAGAAATAAGCCTTCATTCGGAAACTGCCGATACTTATGATATTTTCTTTTTAGATTTAAACGTTGCAGAATTAATCAATCAATCTAATTCTACAAAAGAATTATATAGGTTTGATATAACAGCGGGTGATACGTTCGATACAAGTTCTAAATTTTACTTACGCAAATCTAATTATCTCGACAAAGAATTTGCATTTAAAAATAGTTTCGGAGTTTTTGAAACATTTACGGCAACAGGACATCGAGTTACAGATAAAGTAATTAAAAAAGAACTGTATAAAAAATACACTCCTTCTGATTATGAGGCTATTAACGGAGAGTTTAACACACAGGTAAAATCATCACATTCAGAATATTCAGTTTCGACAGGAAATATGAATATTGCCGAAATTAATCAAATTGCAGATGCTCTAAAATCAGAATTATTTTACGAGAGGGTTAATTCTGTTTGGATAAAATGTGAACTACTTGATTCTTCCGTTAAGATTTCAGACGAAGAAGATTTTGTTCATTCTTTAACTTTTAAATATAGATACAGCTCAGATGATTAGAATTAAAATAAAAGATAAAGAACTTATTTTGAATAATAATACTGTTATAAAATACAGTATGATATTCCCGAGTCCTTTGAATGACAATATGCCTTCATCTGTTGTGCAGTGGTTCAATATACCTGCCATAGAACACAATAATACTATTCTTAATTATGCGAAATTTATTGAAGTTAAAAATAAAATACGCATATATGATAATGTAATTATAATGTTCGGAGGTATTTCGCAAAAAGGGAAAATGATAGTTAAGTCGGTAACGGACAATAGTTACAAGGTAAGTTTTACTTTTAACTTAATTCAGAAATCTTTTAAGGAAAAAAAATTAAATGAGCTTGAATATGTTAATTATAGTTTAGGAACTTCAGGCGATTCGGATACTATAATTGCAAATGCGAAATCATGGTCGCAATTACCGTATCCGTTATCTGACTTTGCATTTCCTCAAATTTATGCAACGGAATTTTACAGCGAAGATATTAATTCGAACTTTAAAAATATTCTTAATCGGTATAGCAGCAGTATTGCCGAGTATCAAAAAAATTACTCCGTAAGTCAATATATATATAATATAAATGCACTGTCTCCGCAATTCTATTTACTTTCAATTTTAGAGTTTGTGATGAATAATGCAAATCTTAATGTAATCGGTGATTTTTTGGATAATGATAAAATTAAAAAATTACTTATTTTCAATAATACTGCTATTGATTGGGTTAGACGAGATAAATATACTGTTAAAGCAACGACAATACCGGGTAACGAATACCATTTTACTCCTACCGGCAATACGAATGCTGAATATATTGAAGGTTATCACGTTAATTTTGACAACTCAATTGACAGTGATAATGTTTTTGTTGATGCACCAAACTTGTATGATATTAATATAGTAAGTAATTATAGAATAGAAGCTGATTTTTGGATAAGAGTTCAAGAACCGGCTTCATATGATGAAGTTCGTTTTGAATTTTTTCTGGTTAAAAATGGAAATGATTATCCTCCTTTTTACTACGACCATTTTATTATTACAGATTTTGGAAATTGGAACAATTATATTACAGAGATTGACTTGACAGATTTTGCCGTTGGCGACAATGTCGAGCTTCACATAAGGGTTTCAAATTCATATGGGGGGGGGCAATATTTAGAACAAATAGAATTCGACTACAAAGATGCTATATACACAATTAACCCTACATCATATAATAATGTAAATCTATTTTCAGGAGATATTATTACAAAAAATCATGTTCCGAGAATTTCTGCGAGTGAATTTATTAATAATATTGTTAAACTTTTTTCGCTTGCCGTATTTTTCGACAGCGACAAAGTTAGCTTTGAATTGTTAGACGACATTTTGAAATCTGACAAACTGCTTGACCTTACCGATTATTATATTTTAAATTCGGAGGAAGTTCAAATTTATAATGATGAATATACTGTTAAAATGCAACTTGCCGACAATGCGAAAATAAAAAGTATCGAAGAATATACTTTTCTCGGTTCGGTATATTCTAATGATTTGCCAAGCCCTACGGAAGCAAATCAATTATACTATATTATTGATACAAACAAATATATGTTATCGTATTTTAACGATACATATTTTACTTATCATTGGATGCCTTATTCTGATGATTTTAAAAATATTAATGAAGGTATTTCCGGTGCTAAAATAATTGAAAGTAAAATTTCAACGTTGCCAAACCGCAACGAAAAAGACACCCCAACAGATTTTATTCCTAAATATGCCATGCCTGAAACTGACAAGCCCGGAACCTCACTCGCTCTCGGTACGGGAATTAACGATTTTAGTTTTCAACTAATAAACTATCTTGGATTTATAAATTATTTAGGGAGTAGATACAAGCCTGTTGCAAGCAATACGCATTACGATGAGAATGGTAATAATTATGATGCTTTAAGCATTAAGCTTAACGGAGACGACGGTATTTTTGGAACATTCTCGAAACGTTACTATGATTATTTGCAAGAGCGTGAGCTTGTTAAGTTCAAGCTGAACATTGAGGAGAAACAATTACATGAAATAATGCAATTATTTGAGCCTGACAGCAATACGCGTAAAATTAGAATTAAAAACCGCAATTATCTGCCCGTGCAGATTGATGTAGAGATTGGAATGGACGGTATTGTTAATACACTCGCAACTTTAAGATAATGGAAAACTTTTTACAAAAATCAACTGCATATAAAAGCGATGTTCGTAAGTGGAGCCGTGAGCAAAAAAACTACATGACTCGCAACATTCGTGCTATGACCGGGAAACAAAAAATGCAGTTCGTTAAAACTATCAATACTCGTAAGATTAAGGGAAGCCGACAAAAATCAGCACTTCAAAACATTAAACTTGCAAATTCGCTAAAAGCAAAGGTTCGCAATCGTTACGGAATACCGGAACGTGTATTATTTCCTTTTGCTCAACATGGTTTTTATATTGCAATAGGAGCTTCGAGAGGGCATAGTGCAAAGAAAAATCCACGTAAAAAAATTGAATGGTATAAATCTGTTTTCGACAAAGGAATTATACAACTTGCCGATATTGTTGCAAAACATCAAGCTGATGCCGTTGCAAAAGGCTCTGCTAATTTGAAAGTATAAAACTATTTAGAAACATTACAAATAAGCCTGCAATATTGCAGGCTTATTTTTTTTATATATATTTGCATCGCAACAATACAAATAATTAGTTCCATATATTTTCAATATGACATTAAGATAACAAAATAAATGAGAGGGGAAGTTTTCTTACCTATGGTAACTAAGACTTGTGTTGTTGCAAACACCCCTCTCTATTTTACTTAATTATAAAAATTTTAATTATGCAACAACACGAGCAAACACCTGTTGATACAGGTAACCTTATCACGACAAGCGACGGTTTTTTAGCCGACTTAACTCCATTTTTTAAATTAGTTTACGATTTTGCAAGCAGTACCGAAGGTGATGATTTAAGTGTGTTTGAACAATTCGGTAAAGATGTAAAAGAAGTTGACAATATTTTTTGGGAACATTTCCAAACCGACAATCGAAATACGGAAGCGTTTCACCGTGCCTTTGATTTTTTTAGGAAATTTTCAAAATTTCTTAATAATGTTAGATTTTACAAAGAAGGAGGTG
>CAYRJP010000073.1:0-9723 GCA_964424425.1 uncultured Bacteroidales bacterium
GGCATACTCTTCAACAGGAATAATTTTAATACTTTTTTTAGTTTCTTTAGAAATAAAATTAAATACTCTGAATACCATTTTAGTATATTTATTGCCTGTTACCGGTTTTATTTTAGCCATAGTATTTTTTTATGATTTACCCAAACAAAAAATTGTTGATATATCCAATATATTCCCCATGATGATACTTGGTTTTGCAATAAACAGATTGCAATATAGGTTACGATATAAATTATTTAAATCAAACTATTTTTTGAATATTGAAAAACAAAAAACCAAAGAACTTTACGAAGATAGTATTATTACAAATAAGATTCTCTCACAACAGAATGAAGAGATACGTGCTCAGAATGAGTTGATAAATGAGAAAAACAAAGAGCTTTATGAAAGTAATGTAACTAAAAATAAATTATTTTCAATAATATCGCATGATTTACGAAGTCCGTTTTATGCCCTGTTGGGATTTTCAAAAATGTTGATTAACAGATATGATTCATTAAATATCTCAAAACAGAAATTATATATAAGTTATATTTATCAAAATATAAATTCCACTTATAAATTGCTTGAAAATTTACTTTTGTGGTCACAAACTCAAAATGATACCATAGAATACAATCCTCAAATAGAAAATGTATATGATTTGGTTAACGAAACCGAAAATATGTTATCTCAAATTCTTAATGCTAAAAATATCTCTTTTAAACAAAATATTTCTAGAGATATTTTTATAAAAGCAGATAAGGATATGATACTTACTATTTTACGGAATCTTGTTTCAAATGCTGTAAAGTTTACCGATAAAAACGGGCAGATAACAGTTACTGCTTTTCCAAGCACTCAGAAACATAATTTTATTGATATTTCTGTTATTGATACAGGTGTAGGTATTCCCAAAGAGATACAACCCAAGTTATTTGATATAACAAACAATATATCAACAAAAGGAACCGAAGAAGAAAAAGGTTCCGGTCTCGGACTTACTTTGTGTAAAGAATTTGTAGAAAAACACAACGGTACAATAACTGTTGAAAGTAACCTCGGACAAGGAAGCAAATTCACCTTTACCATACCTGCCGCTTAATATCACTTTTCATTATTATTCAATCGAATTCTCAATATATACGGTTTTATTCACATTGTATTAATATACAATAATTTTAAATTGTAATTTAGGTTACGCAAAAAAAATAGTGTTCTTAAAATGAACAAATTACAAACGAATGAAGCATATTATTACAGTATTATCAATAATTATCATCCTATTAGCCTTATCATCGTGTTCAACAAAAAATGATTACGATTATTTGCCCGCTTTACAAATTGATATACCTCAAGATTTAAGAAATAATCCCGATGTCGTAAGTTTTATAAATGATAACACTCTTATGTTGAATAAATGGGCGAAAAAATTTGAAAATCTTGTTGTTGAATGTAAACCTTATGTTACTAAAAAGGATGATGAATTAACATTTGATGAACGAGAAAAATTGGGAAAGACAATGATGGAACTTGTTGACGGAATGGGGAAATTCTCGGTTGACGTAACTAAAATGCAACAAGATGCAAGTTTATTAAAATGTGAATTATCTGATAATGAAGTAGTATCGCTTAATCAAGTAATGGAAATTCTTAATCAGAGAGCAAAGATAATTAACAAAAAGTATTTTAATCCAGGGAAAGAATTATGATTATTTTTATTTACTCCAAAACGAAGGTGCAAAAATTATTAAAACAGTAAACAGCTCAAGTCTTCCGAGTAGCATCAAAAAACTTAATACCCATTTGCCGGCATCGGGGATATGACTAAAATTTTCAACAGGACCTACAGAACCTAATCCCGGACCAATATTGCCGAGAGTAGCTGCAACCGACCCCATTGACGATTCCATATCTAAACCTAATCCTGCCATTATTACCGAACCGGTAAGAAATATTAAAAGATAAAAAACAACAAAAGCAATTACATTGTTTACAAGAGGTTGGGGGATAGCCTTCCCGTTTACTCGCATAGGAATAATAGCCTTGGGGTGAATTAACCGTTTAAGCTCAAAGTAACTATTTTTCAATATTATTAAAACTCTGATAACTTTAATTCCTCCACCTGTAGAACCCGACGAACCGCCAATAAACATTAAAACAAAAATTAATGCTGTAAGCAATGGTGCCCACAATAAATAATCAGCCGTAACATAACCTGTTGTCGTTAAAATAGAAACCACTTGAAAAACAGAGTCTCTGAATGATTGTTCAGCCGGTAAATTTGTTGTAAAAAATAATACTATTGAAATAAATAATGTGAATAATATTGTTATTGTCAAATAAGTTTTAAACTCTTCGTTTTTAAGAACTTTATTAAAATCGCGTTTAAAAGCAAAATACGGTAAAGTAAAATTTACTCCTGCAATAAACATAAACAGAGTTATTACATATTGAATATACGGACTTGTAAAATAAGCTATACTGGCTTGTTTTGTAGAATAACCTCCCGTTGCCATAGTGGTAAAAGAATGATTTATTGCATCAAAAAATGTCATTCCTCCAATCCACAGCAGTAAAATTTCAATAGCAGTAAAACCCACATAAATAATCCAAAGACGTTGTGCTGTTTCTCTTACACGAGGGTGCATCTTATCGGGAGACAATCCCGGAACTTCTGCCGAAAATAACTGAACGCCGCCAACACCCAAAAACGGTAATATGGCAAGCGACAATACTATAATTCCCATTCCTCCCATCCACTGAGTGATACTACGCCAAAACAGTATTCCGTGAGGTAAACTCTCTATATTGTTTAAAATTGATGCTCCTGTGGTAGTAAATCCTGACATGGTTTCAAAAAATGCATCGGTAAATGAACTCATGGATCCGCTTAATACAAACGGTATTGCACCAAACAATGAAAACACAACCCATACCAAACTTACAATAATGTATCCTTCGCGTTTGCCGAAATCTTTTTTTGCTTTTCGAGTAAAAAATACTGCACTACCACCTACTACAAAAGTTATCAGAAAAGTAATTAAAAAATCTTTATAACACTCTTCGTTATAAATTGCCGAAACAATAAGCGATAAAAATAAAAAGAATGACTCAAGAACTAACAATAGTCCGAGTAATCTGAAAATAATCTTTTTATTTATTATCGAATAAATATTCATTGTTGTTAATTAAAAAATCGATCAACTTTTTGAAGTGCCGAAGGTAATGCAAAAACAACTACTCTATCATGAGGATTAATTATGGTATCTCCGGTTGCTATAAAACTCGACCTATCCCTTATTACTCCGCCTACAATTGCATCTTTCGGAAAATCTATTTGCGACAATGGTGCTTTTGTAATTTTAGAATCTGCTTTCACCACAAATTCTAATACTTCGGCATCGGAACCTGTAAGACACAAAAACGAAGGAACATCAGCAGTCATGGTAAAACGTAAAATATAACTTGCTGCAATAAGTTTTTTATTTATAATAGCATCTATTCCCATTGTTTCGGCTAAATGAAGATAATCAATATTTTCTACCGAAGCAATGGTTTTTTTAACTCCGAGTTTTTTTGCCTGAATACACGACAAAATATTTAATTCATCGTTTCCGGTAGCACTAATAAACACATCCATAAGGTTAAGTCCTTCTTCTTTTAGTGTGTCGATATCTCGTCCGTCGGCATTTATTACAAGCGAGTTTGTTAAATAATCAGCCAACTCTTCCGATTTGGCTTTATCCAGTTCTATAAGTTTAATGTTTGAATTTTTTTCAACGGCGTGTGCAGTTCTCACTCCTATCTGGCTTCCGCCGAGAATCATAATATTATTGCTTGTAAGGCGGTGAGTTCCGGCATATTTCATCATTTGAGTAATGCCTTTTTGGTTTGTTATTACATAAACCAAATCACCTTCTTTAAAAATTTCTTCGGGACGAGCAATATGTGTTTTGCCGTCGCGAGAAAGAGCTACGGCTCTAAATACAATATCTTTGCTGTTGACTGCTACATCTTGCAATCGCTTGTCTATAATAGGGGCATCGCTTTCGAGCTTAATAACAAACAACGATAATTTATCGCCGTGAAAGTTATATACTTCGCTTGTTCCTGTTTCGTTTAATAAGTTAATTATTTCGCGTGCTGCCAGTTTTTGAGGAAAAATCAGAGAGTCGATTCCCATATTGTAAAAATGAGATTTATTCAATGGCAGCAGATATTCCTGATTATTTATTCGGGCAATAGTTTTTTTTGCTCCGAGTTGTTTTGCCAATATACAGGCTGTTATATTAATTTCTACCGTATGAGTTAATGCTACAAACAGGTCGGTTCTTTTTATGCCTGCTTCTTTCAAATCGGCAAATGATGTAGCCGAACCATGCACTGTCATTACATCGTAATGAGCACTCACCTCTTGCAATACTTCTTCTTTTCGGTCGATTACAACAATTTCATGTGTTCCGTCGGAAAGCATCTTTGTCATATGCATTCCTATTGCACCCATCCCTGCAATTATTATTCTCATGTTAAATATATTTATTCAACAAAGTAAATTATAATACATCAAACCAACAAACTTAAAAGTTATAATTTTTTGAAGTTTATTTTTACAAATACTCTGTTAGTTTTTGTGTATAAAACAGGCTTCTCTTTGTTTTTCAGATACTGCTTTACTTTCCATGCTGATACCAAACCGTCGATAATAATATTTTCGGGTATATCCGAGAATTTATAAGGATGTTTGTTATTATTCTGTTCTCTATTGCAAATCAGACTTCGACAAGTTTATCCTTCGAAGTAGCTTTCATCTTTCAATTTATTATCGCACTACACCATTATATCATTAAGTAACTTTCAACTTTATAAACATTCAACTTTCAACTAATTGTATCATTAATCTAAAACTCCTTTTCCTTCTCGCAGTATCTCAAATTCTTCACTTGTGCAATCAACAACAGTTGACGGAATATTATCGCCATATCCTCCATCGATAACAGCATCGGTAAGGTGGGCATATTTTTCATGAATAAGTTCGGGGTCGGTGGTATATTCAATAATATCATCTTCGTCGTGTATTGATGATGATAATATGGGATTGCCCAATTCTTTTACAATTTCACGAATAATATTATTGTCGGGGATTCTTATTCCTATTGTCTTTTTTTTGGTTTTAAATATTTTTGGAATATTGTTGTTTGCTTCTAAAATAAAAGTAAACGGACCCGGCAAGTTTCGTTTCAACAGCCTGAATACATCGTTTGAAAGATGCTTTGTGTAATCGGCAATATGACTTAAATCGTAAAAAATAAACGAAAAATTGGCTTTATTGAGATTTATCCAGCGAATTTGAGCTATTCGTTGTACAGCTTTAGGTTTATCAATGCTGCATCCTATTCCGTAAATGGTATCGGTAGGATAAATAATTATACCTCCTGCTTTTAATATCTCAACTACTTTTTGTATCTCCTTTTGGTTGGGATTATCAGGATAAATTTTTATAAGCATCACTAATCATATTAAAAATACTGCTGTAATATAGTCATTTTTAGATAACACCAAAAGGATAAATAATTATACCTCTAAGTTTGTAAACTCATCGGTAATTTTAAAATCATAATCGGGATAAGTATAAATTGACATTCTTTGTTCTGTTTCACCTATTGAATATCCGTAAACCATTTCATATTCTTCGGGATTTTCGCCGTAATGTTCCAGTTGACGCAAATATTGGCGGATAGTTTTGGATTCAACGACAGTAAATTTAGCCATTTTCTTAATTATCGGACTGTGACTCCTTGTTGCATCGTGGTCGAACTCCAAAATACGATGTCCGAATCGTGTAATTCCTATAACTCTGAAAGTAAGACTTTTTCCTACTCCGGGAATATTCATCACATTACGGTCGGTAGCAAGAAACGGAATGTTAAGTTTTTTTCGTAATTTATCAATTAACAATGTTAATTTTTCGGCATTTTCAGGAAATTCTTTAATAGCATCCAATTCCGATTCGGGGATTGCACCTATAACTTTTTCTTCTACCGATTCTTGAACTGCTCTAGCGTTGGTGGCAAAATTGTGACTATTTTCTTTAAATCCTTTTACCGAAAAAGTGTAGTAAGAAACAACACCTATGTCATTAAGAACTTTACGTAATTTTGCTGAATATCCACGCACCGATGCAGCAGTGGTAAACACCATTTGATTGGCAACCATCCAACCTGCCGCTGAAAGCATTTCTATTGATTTTTTTGCTTCGGGAGTTACTTCCATTGATGTTATAAAGTGAGTTTGAATAACAAACTGCTTAAATCCTATTTTCGATGCTTTTTCTTTAAAATCAGCTAATATTTTGCATAATTCGGGAGTAATGCGTTGCGGCAAATAAACAGGCAATCGAGTGCCTAATCTTACACGCACCATTTCGGCATATTTTTTACCTTCGGGACGTTTTTTGTTTGCTTTACGCTTACGAACAGCCATGTCGTAAACAGCATCAAGAATCTGCTTTAACGATTTATCGGAATTCATTAATGCATCGCCGCCGGTAATTAATATATCGCGTAATTTTGAATCGTTTTCGTAATAATCCATCAACCTGCGAAGACGTTGTGCCCATGTTTCATTAGGTTTTAGTCGATTTAAATCAAAGTTAAGGTGTCCGCTTTGAAAATCATACATTCGTTGACACGATACACATAAACCTCCGCAAGCTCGCCCTACTGTGTCGGGAATTAAAATGGCAACTTCGGGATAACGACGATGTATATTATGTTGAGAAGGTAAAAGCCAACCTGCTACATTTGGTTTGCCCGGCTCTACAAGGTCTTCCATTTCCCATGCAACAATTTTCCCAAACTCTTGTATCAACTGTTTACTGTAAAATACATAATCGCGTAAAGCTAAGTCAGACCCCGGTCCAAATTCATATTCTTTAACATTTATCAATGAAAGATAATAAGGATTTACAAAAAAAGGAATACCTGCGGCTCTGGCATCGTTAAGTATTGATATTAATTCGGGTGTAATTGAGTAATCAAGCATCTCATTCATTGTTTCGGGGTCGCGAACCGCAAATTTGAGATGAAAATTCCAATCATTCCACCATTCGTTTATTTTTTCAATTTTTTCTTTTTCTGATAAATTGGGGGCAAAAGAGTAACGCGATGATGTTTCTGTATTATCTTTAATCTTTTTTGCCAGAACTTTTATTATTCTTTGCTTATTAATCTCTCTGACTTTTTTTACTTCATCGTCGGTTCCGGCAGGGTGGCGGCTCATCCATTGCAACACTTCTTTTTTTGAAGGGAGCTTATGTTGTTGTGTGCCGTTAAATTGTCTGAATAGAGAAAGCATATCGGTGAAAAAATCGTATTTTGCACCGCCGTTGCCATAATTGGCAGCCATCCACAATATACGAAAAGGCTGAATTATTGTAACCGATTTTTTTAAATTGGCATCTTCAACTTTTCTGCCTGCATTGTCAATATAATCAAGTATGCGTATTCCTGCAACTTCTTTCCACGAAAGTTGTTTTAGTGCTTCTCTGCCTTTTGTTTTTCGTTTGTAATATGCTATTCCTGCTGAATTTTCACCTAACTCATTATAAACCCATTCTCTTAATTTCCGGTGAATTATTGTAATATCTTTATTTTCTGTCAGAATCTTTTTTAAATGTGGATTTTCCGTTAATAAAACATGAAGTATTTTATATGAACGAACACTTATTTTATTTTGATCCATCTCTTTAAAATATAAATCTAACATAACTCAAAAAACTTTAAATATTATATAACAAAAAAACGAGCAAAACTGTTTATTGTCAAGGTCATGAAATATTACTTAAAATTTATGCTGAATAAAGCAGAATACCTAATAAAAACCTGTAACGGATTGTAAAAAAGGTAATGGACGTTTTTGATAAACTTTAAGTAAAAGACTCGACAAGGATTTGTCGGAATACTTTTTTCAGATATGTTAAACAGCCTACCCCATAACCGGCTGCAAAAGTATAAAAATTTAATTAAAAATCAAACAGTTTATATGCTTTCAAAATAGACTCAATTATTGATACTATTTACATATTCTAATTTAGATAACTTTTATTTGTGTGATTAATAATTATCATGTAAGTTTGCAAAAACCATATTCATTGTTAATATGATATACCTTACTAGAAGAGAGCGGTTTAATAGTGCACACAGATTGTATAATCCTGATTACAGCATTGAAAAAAACTACGAAATTTATGGTAAATGTGCCAATCCTAATTGGCATGGACATAATTATGAGTTGTTTGTTACCGTAAAAGGAGAAATTGACAAAGAAACAGGTGTTGTTATTAATTTAAAGAATTTAAGTAGAATAATCAGAACTAAAATTATTGAAAAACTTGACCATAAAAATTTAAATATTGAGGTTGATTTTTTAAAAGATAAAATATTATCAACCGAAAATATTATTATTGCAATTTGGAATGAGTTGGAAAAAGAGTTATTGAAAACTAATGCTAAATTACATAAGATTAAATTAGTAGAGACTGAAAACAATTTTGTAGAATATTACGGAGAAAGATAATGGATTTTTTTAACAATGGGTTAAATCCTGATAATAACAATGGTTATTTAAGGATTGATAGATTTAACGATGAAAAAACAAAAAAATTAACTGAACTGTATAAACAAGTATTAGATGCTCTCGGTGAAGATATTGATAGAGAGGGGTTAACCAAAACACCTTTACGTGTTGCCAAAGCTATGCAATTTTTAACGCAAGGATATTCTGCCAATCCCGAAGAAATTCTAAGATCGGCAATGTTTAAAGAGGATTACAGTCAGATGGTTTTAGTTAAAGATATTGAAATTTATAGTATGTGCGAACACCATATGCTACCATTTTTAGGCAAAGCTCATGTAGCATATATTCCTGATGGAACAATTACCGGATTAAGTAAAATAGCAAGAGTTGTTGAAGTGTTTTCCCGTAGATTGCAAGTGCAAGAACGACTTACAAATCAAATAAAAGATTGTATTCAAAATACATTAAACCCTCAAGGTGTAGCTGTGGTTATTGAAGCTCAGCATATGTGTATGCAAATGCGAGGAATTGAAAAACAAGGTTCGGTAACTACCACTTCTGCTTTTACGGGAGTATTCTTGTCAAATCAAGCCACTCGCGAAGAATTTATTCATTTGATAGGGTCTAAATTACATTAATTACAAATTAAATATCTGATAATACATTATATACAACTCAACTGTTGAATGTTTTTGAGTTGTTGATATTTGTCATGTTATATTTATTTTTATATAATAATATTTGTGTAAATTTTTGATAACTAAATTTATTAATATGAAAGCATTTGTATTTCCCGGACAGGGAGCACAATTTGTAGGAATGGGTAAAGACCTTTACGATAATTTTGAGTCGGCAAAAGAGTTATTTGAAAAAGCTAATGATATTTTAGGATTCAGAATTACCGATTTGATGTTTGAAGGAACCGACGAAGATTTAAAACAAACAAAAGTTACACAGCCTGCCGTATTTTTACATTCGGTAATACTTGCAAAAGTTATGGGTGATAATTTTAAGCCCGATATGGTTGCCGGACATTCGTTGGGAGAATTTTCGGCTTTGGTGGCAGCCGGAGCTTTATCGTTTGAAGACGGACTTAAATTAGTATCGAAACGAGCAATGGCAATGCAAAAAGCATGCGAAGTTGAACCATCTACTATGGCTGCAATT
>CAYRJP010000074.1:0-7641 GCA_964424425.1 uncultured Bacteroidales bacterium
TGACCTTTGGGTTATGAGCCCAACGAGCTACCAACTGCTCCACCCCGCAATATATTTTTAAACGTATTGTTGTTTTCTCAATTGCGGATGCAAAAATAGACTTTTTTTTATTAAAAACAAAATTAAAACATAAATCTTTTAAACTTCTTTTACTTTCTCTACTAAAAGTATAATCTTATTCTTGTTACCCTCTATTACTCCTTTGTCAATTTCAAAAAATATTTCTTTGTCGTTCATATCAACAACCTTTACTTGTCCTTTGCCAAGTGAAGAGATAATAGGAGCATGGTCTTTTAATATTTCAAAAGAACCGGCAGAACCGGGCACCCTCACCAGTTTTATTTCACCTGAAAATATTTTTTTGTCGGGTGTTACTATTTCAATATACATAACTATTGTATTTACTGCTTTTTACGGTTTCTTTTTAATATGTTATTCAAAAAGAGTAAACCTCTTTTTGAATAACATCAGTATAAGCACAATAACTAAAAATATGCTTTATGCTTTTGACTCGGCAATAAGTTTTTTACCTTTTTCTATTGCTTGTTCAATTGTTCCCACAAGGTTAAACGCCGCTTCGGGATATTCGTCAACCTCTCCGTCAAGAATCATATTAAATCCTTTAATAGTATCCTCAATACTTACAAACTCTCCTTTTAAGCCTGTAAATGCCTCAGCAACGTGGAACGGTTGTGATAAGAAACGCTGAACACGTCGTGCACGGTGAACAATCAATTTATCTTCGTCAGACAGTTCATCCATACCAAGAATTGAGATTATATCTTGTAGTTCCTTATAACGCTGTAAAGTGTTTATTACACGCTGTGCTGTTGCATAATGTTCTTTACCTACAACTTCCTCAGTTAATATTCGCGATGTAGAATCAAGCGGGTCAACAGCAGGATAAATACCAAGCTCGGCAATTTTACGGCTTAATACCGTTGTTGCATCAAGGTGAGCAAATGTTGTTGCGGGAGCAGGGTCGGTTAAGTCATCGGCAGGCACATAAACAGCTTGAACCGAAGTAATAGAACCGTGCTTTGTTGAAGTAATACGTTCTTGCATATTACCCATTTCGGTGGCAAGTGTAGGTTGGTAACCCACAGCCGAAGGCATACGACCAAGTAGTGCCGATACCTCTGAACCTGCTTGTGTAAAACGGAAAATATTATCAATAAAAAACAGAATATCTTTACCTTTTCCTTTGCCGTCACCATCACGATAACTCTCGGCTACCGATAATCCCGACAAGGCAACACGGGCACGTGCCCCCGGAGGTTCATTCATCTGTCCGAAAACCATACTTAGTTTTGAATTTTGAAGAGCATTCATATCTACCTTGCTCAAATCCCATCCGCCTTCTTCCATGCTCTTTTTAAACTCTTCGCCGTAGTCAACAATTCCTGCTTCAATCATCTCTCGAAGCAAATCGTTTCCTTCACGAGTTCTTTCTCCTACACCGGCAAATACCGAAATTCCGGAATATCCTACGGCAATATTGTTAATAAGCTCTTGAATAAGAACTGTTTTTCCTACTCCGGCACCACCAAACAAACCGATTTTTCCTCCTTTTGCATAAGGCTCAATAAGGTCAACAACTTTGATACCTGTAAAAAGAACTTCTGTTTCGGTAGAAAGGTCTTTATATTCAGGTGGTTGTCGGTGAATAGTGTAACCGTTTTCTTTTGGCAAAGGACCTATTCCGTCAATAGTATCGCCGATAACATTCATCAAGCGACCTTTGATTTGGTCACCTACGGGCATTTTAATAGGTTCGCCTGTTGCTACTACTTCAATACCTCGACTTAATCCGTCGGTAGATTCCATTGCAATAGCTCTTACTGTGTTTTCGCCAATATGCTGTTCTACCTCACAAACCAATACAGAGCCGTCTTTACGTGTAATTTCAAGTGCATCCAATATGTTAGGAAGTTCACTTCCTTCCGCTTCAAAACTAACATCCACTACGGGACCGATAATCTGAACAATTTTTCCGATATTTTTAGCCATTGTGCCTAAAATTTTATGTTATTTTTTGTTTTTTATTTTTCTCTTTCCAACAGATTTTTTATTAATTCCGTCAGGTTCTGTTTTTTTTCTGTTTCTATATCAAGTTTATCTATATATTCAAATGCTTTATTACTGTATTCCGATGCTTTTTTTATTGTTAGTTCTCCAATATTTGCATCGTTATATATTTTGGTTATTGCCTCAATTTTTTCACTTTCGTTAAAATTTTTTTTCTCAATCCGGTGCAACAACTCTTTTTTATTGCTGCTGTCCGACAATTCCAAAGCCTTTATCAGCAAATATGTTTTTTTATTTTCAACAATATCGCCGCCTGTTTTTTTGCCAAACACTTCGGGATTACTGTAAACATCGAGCCAATCATCGATAAGTTGAAAAGCTATACCTGTATTTAATCCCGCATTATACAGCAATTCAGCTTGTTCGGAAGTTGCTCCGCCTATTAAAGCACCAATTTTTAAACTTCCTGCAAGCAAAACTGATGTTTTCAGAGTTATCATCTCTATATATTCGCTTTCGCGGACATCGGTGCGGGTTTCAAACTGCATATCATACATTTGACCTTCGCATACACCGAGAGCAACATCATTAAAAATATTGTTTACATCCCGCAAACAGCAATCGGGTGTTTTAGCAATAAGTTTATACGCCTCTATCATCATTGCATCACCCGAAAGAATAGCAGTGTTTGCATTCCACTTTTTGTGAACTGTGGGCAAACCTCTTCTCACAGAAGCATTGTCCATAATATCATCATGTAAAAGGGTGAAGTTATGAAACACTTCTAATCCTATTGCAGGTAAAATTGCATTATCAATATTTTCAGAGAACATCTGACACGCCAACAGTGTCATTACCGGACGTATGCGTTTTCCTTTTGAACCGAGAGTATATAAAATAGGGTTGTATAGCTCTGCGGGCGATTTGGTTTTTAAATCAAGCTCCGCAATGTTTTTTTCAACTATATCTCTCAATTCTTCAACACTTAACATCCTTTTATATTATTTTTCAGTTCAAACAACCCTTCTTCAAGTATCTTTTTTATTCCCGTTTCCACATCAATTAACTCACGATTAAGCAGTTTTTTCATCTCCGAATTATCGGGCTGACGACGCTTCATATCACCATCTTTAAGTGGTGGCACATGCACAATTTTCGATTTTGAATCTGTTAAACGAATAACTATTTGAGCCAATTCTAAAATTGGAATTTCTCTGTTACCGCCAATATTTATTACATCGTTTAATACTTTATTTTCATAAAAAGCTGTCAGACAGGCATCTACGTTATCATCAACATAACAAAATGTTCTGGTTTGACTGCCGTCACCGTAAATGGTAATATCTCTATTGTTTAAAGCAGCAATCAAAAATTTACTTATTACAAAATCGCGACTTTGTTTGGGTCCGTAAGTATTAAAAAATCTGAAAATGGTATAATTCAAATCATACTCTTGCTTAAATGAACGCATATAAGCCTCACCCACATTTTTTACAATTGCATAAGGCAAACGGCTGTTGAGCGGTGTGGTGTAAACATTTTGCGGAATTTCAACAGGGTCGCCGTAAATTTCCGACGACGATGAGAAAAATATTCGCTTAACGGTAGTATTTTTCGACAACGACAAAATATTTTTTATTCCGTCGATATCTTTCAACACCTTCACTGGATTCTCTTGTGTGCGAATAACTCCCACAAGAGCCGCAAAATGAAAAACATAATCAAACTGATAGGCTGTCATTATGGGAGCCATATCGTTGTAGTCGTTCACATCGCACTTAATAAAACGCCAATTAGTAGTAGGTAAAGCAGGCAATTTACTCTTGTGTCCGGTTGATAAATCATCAACAATAACCACAAAGTTATTGGTATCTGCTATCAGCTTTTCAGCCAAAGCACTACCAATAAATCCCGCTCCTCCCGTTACTAATATTTTTGCCATTTTATTATCCTTTTAAAGCCTCAGCACCACTAACAATTTCGAGTATCTCGTTTGTAATGGCAGTTTGTCGTGCTTTGTTATATTGTAAATTCAGTGTTTTAAGCAATTCAGTAGCATTGTCGGTAGCTTGATGCATTGATGTCATACGTGCTCCGTGCTCTGCGGCAAATGAGTTTAACAACGATTTGTAAAATTGTATTTTCAACGATTTGGGGATAAGTTCTTTTACTATCTCTTGTTTTGTCGGTTCAAAAATATAATCGATATTAACTTGTTTTGCCGATTCTTTTTTCTCTTCAACAGGCAAAAATTGCTCAACCTTAACTATCTGTGTGGCAGCATTTTTAAATTCATTGTAAATTAGAACTATATTGCTGTATTTGCCTTTTACAAAATCGGTCATAATCTCTTCGGCAATAGGCGAAACAGTTTCAAAATTAAGATTATCGTAAATCTCATTATGATTGGTTACGCTGTAATCCCGTTTACGGAAAAAATCAAAAGCATTTTTACCTATTGCAAGAATATTCAGCTTGTTGTTTTGATATTCGCTTTTAAATTTGGTTTCGATAAGATTAACAACTTGCTTATTAATGTTTGTATTAAAGGCACCACACAATCCTCTGTTTGAGTTTATTGCCACAAGCAAAACTTTTCCTGTATCTTTTGCCGATGAAAAAGGATTATCATCAACAGAGTCAAGACTTTCGCTAAGATTAGCCAAAATTTCGTGTAATTTATCGGCATAAGGTCTGATGCTTATAATAGCTTCTTGTGCACGACGCAACTTGGCAGCCGATACCATTTTCATGGCACTTGTTACCTGTCTTGTCGATTTTACCGAAACCATTCGGATTCGTATTTCCTTTAAGTTTGCCATATTCTAAAAGTCTTCGGTGATACTAAATAATTATTACTGTTGTTGATATTTTGCCGATAGCTCTTTTGTAAGGTTTTGCATTGTTTTTTCTGCCTCATCGGTAAGTTTACCGGCTTTAAGAGTATCAAGAACATCACGATGTTTCATCTCCATACGTTCAAGATATTCCATTTCAAATTCTCTTACTTTTTCAACAGGCACATCACTTAACAAGCCTTTTACACCGCAATAAATAATTGCAACTTGTTTTTCAACAGGCATTGGTTGATATTGTCCTTGTTTAAGAATCTCAACGTTTTTACGTCCTTTATCAAGAACTGCCATTGTAGCAGCATCAAGGTCTGAACCGAATTTTGAGAATGCTTCGAGTTCGCGGAATTGAGCTTGGTCAATCTTCAATGTTCCCGCAATTTTTTTCATCGATTTAATTTGAGCATTACCTCCCACACGCGATACCGATATACCCACGTTGATAGCAGGACGAACTCCCGAGTTAAACAGGTCTGACTCTAAGAAAATCTGTCCGTCGGTAATAGAAATTACGTTGGTAGGAATATATGCCGACACGTCACCTGCCTGAGTTTCAATAATAGGTAATGCTGTTAATGAACCTCCTCCTTTTACTAACGGCTCACCATTTTCGTCTTTGGCATTAGCCAACACCGGCGGAAGGTCGTTCATTTTGCGAGCAACATCGTCAGAATTAATAATTTTTGCGGCACGTTCCAATAAGCGACTGTGTAAATAGAACACATCACCCGGATAAGCCTCACGTCCCGGCGGACGGCGAAGTAACAGCGATACCTCACGATACGAAACAGCTTGCTTCGACAAGTCATCATAAATTACAAGTGCTGCACGTCCTGTATCGCGAAAATATTCACCGATAGCTGCTCCCGCAAACGGTGCGTTAAACTGCATAGCAGCAGGGTCTGATGCTGTTGCCGAAACAATTACCGTATAGTCCATTGCTCCGTGTTTTTCCAATGTTTTAGCCACATTGGCAACAGTAGAACCTTTTTGCCCTATTGCTACATAAATACAGTAAACAGGCTCACCTGCTTCGTAAAATTCTTTTTGATTTATAATAGTATCAATGGCAATGGCTGTTTTACCTGTCTGACGGTCGCCGATGATAAGTTCACGCTGACCTCTTCCGATTGGAGTCATTGCATCAATAGGTTTTAGCCCTGTTTGCAACGGCTCAGTAACAGGCTGACGATAAATTACTCCGGGAGCCTTACGTTCCAAAGGCATTTCAAATAATTTACCTTCAATGGGACCCTTACCGTCGATAGGTTCACCAATGGTATTAATAATACGTCCTAGTAAGCCTTCGCCTACATCTATTGACGCAATTCTTTTTGTTCGTTTAACAGTATCGCCTTCGCGAATACCTTCGGAAGGTCCTAAAATTACTGCTCCGATATTATCTTCTTCAAGGTTTAATACAATACCTTTTATTCCGTTTTCAAATTCGATAAGCTCATTTGCCTGAGCCTGTGACATTCCAAAAATACGTGCAATACCGTCACCTACTGTTAAAACGGTGCCTACTTCTTCGAGTTCACTCTCCGATTTAAATCCCTCAAGCTGTTGCTTTAAGATTGCGGAAACTTCTGAAGGTTTAATGTCTGCCATAATTCTATTTTATTATTGTGTAATAACTATTTTTTCTGAAAGTTTGGATAATCAATTTATTAATCGTTTACCGTTAAACTTGTTTATTTAAAAATTCTCTTTTAATCTTACTAAGTTTGCTTGACACGCTTGCATCAAGTTGTTTGTCGCCCACACGCAAAATAAATCCTCCGATAATATCTTCTTTTTCAACTGTTGTAAGTTCAATTTTCGTTTTAAAAATATCGGCAATTACTTTTGTGATTTTTTCTTGCAAATCTTTGTCAACAGGTGTTGCAGTAGTAACTACCGCAGCTTTTATTCCTTTATAATCAAGGTATTGTTGTATAAAATTTCGACATATAGCAGAAATGTGAACTTCGCGTCGGTTGTCAATTATCATTAATAAAAATTTAAGAGACAACTCTTGAATTTTTTTACCGAAAATATCGGTAAAAATCTTCTTTTTTTCCGAAGTTTTCACAACAGGACTTTCTATAAGCAATTGAATATCGCTTTCGCGAACTGTTTGAGCAATAAAATCAATATCTTTACGAAAATCGTCAAGTTTATTTTTTTCTATTCCCAGCTCAAAAAAAGCTTTTGCGTATCTTACGGCTATTTTGCTGTTGTTCATTGTAACAAATGCTAATTAATATTGGTTTTGTTAAGCAAATCTTCAATTAATGCTTTTTGATTGTTTTTGTCGCTAAGCTCTTTGCTCAATACTTTTTCAGCTATCTCTATTGAAAGAGAAGCCACTTCGTTTTTAATTTGATTGATAGCCGAACGTTTTTCGTTCTCAATTGCAGCTTTTGCATTTTCGATAATATTATCGGCTTCGGCTTTTGCCTGAGCTTTTGCTTCGGCAACAGTTTTATTTTTTAAATCGCGAGCTTCTTTGATAATACTATCTCTTTCGGCACGAGCCTCATTAAGAATTTTTTCGTTATCGGCTTTTAGTTTTTCCATCTCCTGTTTTGCCTTTTCGGCAGATGCAAGAGCTTCGGCAATAGATTCATTTCTTGTTTTTACGGCATTTAAAATAGGCTTCCAAGCGTATTTTTTTAATACCACAAGCAAAAAAAGAAATATTACTACTGTCCAAAAAATCAGTCCGATAGCAGGCGTTACTAAATCCATAATTTAATATATTTTATAAATTTTTATT
>CAYRJP010000074.1:7741-9448 GCA_964424425.1 uncultured Bacteroidales bacterium
GCAACACCTTCAACAAGTGCAGCAGCAATAATCATAGTTGTTTGAATTTGAGAATAGGCTTCGGGCTGACGAGCAATAGCGTCCATAGCCGAACCACCGATTCTACCGATACCAATACCGGCACCTATTACGGCTAAACCGGCTCCGATTGCAGCAATTGAAATTCCTGTCATAATTATTAATTTAAATTATTAATGATGTTCTTGCACTGCCAAGCCGATAAACAAGGCAGACAACAACGTAAAAATATATGCTTGTAAAATTCCTACCAACAGTTCCAAAACATCCATAAACAGTACAAATGCTGTTGAAACGGGTGCCATCCAAACTGTTCTGAAAATAAATATTAACGATACCAAACTAAGTGCGATAATGTGTCCTGCCGTAATATTTGCAAACAAACGAATCATTAAAGCAAACGGTTTTGACAATACGCTCATTATTTCAACAGGTATCATAATAGGCCATAACCAAAACGGAACGTGTGGTGTAAATATGTCAGCCCAATATGCTTTGTTTCCGCTAACACCTGTTATCAAACCTGTAAAAACAGCAAGAGTCATTGTTACCGCAATATTTCCTGTAACATTAGCTCCACCGGGTAAAATCGGGACTAATCCGAGTAAATTGTTGAACCAAATAAAAAAGAAAACGGTTAACAAGTAAGGAACATATTTTTTATAATGCTTTTCACCGATATTAGGTATTGCAATATCTTCGACAACAAAAAGAACAATAGGCTCTAAAAATCCTTGAATTCCGCGAGGCACAAGACTTTTTCCATTTTTATACATACGAGCCATAGGTATAAATACAAGTAACAATACTATTGCCGAAAACATCATTGCGGCAACATTTTTTGTTATTGATAAGTCTAAAGGCTTAATATTTACGGGATGTGCTTCTTCGCTACTGTGTTCTTCGTTGAATTGTAATTCGCCATTTTGAGCAAAATAAATTTTATCGTGATATAAAATATACTCTCTGTCTCCGCGTTTAACGGTTTTGTGTCCGTGCTCAAATTCCGATGACATAAAAATATCAAAATGTCCGTTACAAATAAGAATAACCGGTAGCGGAACACTAACAGGATGCTCTTCACCTGTCTCTTTGTCGGTAATATCGAAAAGATGCCATGTGTGAGAATCGTTAATATGATGCATTATCAACGGTGTGGGATTAAAATCCTCTTTATTATTTTTTGCCTGTTGATGAGAGTGTTCGTGCTCTTGTGCAAAAGACAAAAATGCTAAAATCAATAATGAAAATAAAAGTGTTGCTTTTTTCATTTTATATGTTTAGAAATACATTAAATTCAAAAACGTAATTACCACCAAAATTTAGAACAACAATATTACATTATTGTTCTGAAATACAAATATGAAAAATCAATTTTGAATATTGTTATAAAACACAAATAAAATTATCTGATTTTAATCATGTTTTTTAAAATAAAAATTACTTCATAAATTAACAAAACAAAGTAAACAGTCATAAAATTCATTGTTACAGGTATGGTGTCGGTTATGTTGTTTATAATGTAAACAACTATAAACAAAACACTTATCCCCATTTTAACAAAGCTCATTGCCATGAAAATAAAGCCTGTTTGTTTTGTATGTTTTTTAAATAAAAATTTTAATCCTACAATGTGAATAACATTTAAAACAGCAAGAAAAATATAAATATTGAGTAAGATATTTTGCG
>CAYRJP010000075.1:0-2340 GCA_964424425.1 uncultured Bacteroidales bacterium
AATTATTAATATCGTGAAAATGCAAACCTGTTGTGGGTTCGTCAAAAATAAACAGCATTGATTGATTTTCGCGTTCTCTCCCTAAAAACGATGCCAGCTTTATCCTTTGACTTTCGCCACCGCTAAGTGTTGACGACGATTGTCCCAACTGAACATAGCCCAATCCCACATCAATCAGTGGTTGTAGTTTTTTTACTATCTTTTTTTCGGTAGAGCTTTGTTTTTCAGAGAAAAATTCAACAGCTTCGTTAACAGTCATTTCAAGAATATCAAAAATGCTTTTCCCTTTGTATGTTACTTCAAGTACATCTTGCTTAAACCGTTTTCCCTTACAGCTTTCGCAAATAAGTTTAACATCAGCCATAAACTGCATTTCAACTTTAATTGTGCCTTCGCCTTGGCACTCTTCGCAACGACCGCCTTCAACATTAAAAGAAAAATGAGCTGGTTTAAATCCCATTAATTTAGCCGATTTTTGGTCGGCAAACAATTTACGTATTTCGTCGTAGGCTTTAATATAAGTAACAGGATTTGAGCGAGAAGAACGCCCGATGGGATTTTGGTTGATAAATTCAACATCGTCAATAAGTTTAAGGTCGCCCGATAATTTATTAAAATGTCCCGAAGCATCGCTGTGTCCGCCGTAATATTTTTTCAGAGCGGTATATAGCACCTTATTTATTAACGATGATTTTCCCGACCCTGAAACTCCTGTTACAACAGTCATTGTGTTTAGCGGAAATTTTACAGTTATATTTTTTAAATTATTTTCGCGTGCACCTTCTACCATTATGTAATTATTCCATTTTCGGCGTTGTGCGGGAACAGGTATCTCTAATTCTTTCAGCAGATATTTAGTAGTAAGGCTGTCTTTTGATTTTATAAGTTTTTGCAAGTTTCCTTGAAATACAACTTCGCCGCCGTGTCTGCCGGCAAAAGGACCAATATCTATAATTTCATCGGCAGCACGAATAATTTCTTCGTCGTGTTCAACAACAATAACAGTATTGCCCATTTTTTTTAAGTTTCTTAAAACTTTTATAAGCAGTTCGGTATCGCGAGAGTGTAAGCCGATGCTTGGTTCGTCGAGCACATACAACGAGCCTACCAATGCACTTCCCAACGATGTGGCAAGGTTTATTCGTTGCGATTCGCCACCCGAAAGGGTAGAGGAGAGGCGGTTTAAAGTAAGGTAGCTTAATCCCACATCCATTAAAAATTGAATTCTGTTTTTTATTTCAATAAATATTCGATGAGCAATTTGTTTGTCGTGTTTATCTAATTTTACCGATTTAATAAAGTTGTAAAGTTCCGATATGGGAATATCTACAAGTTCGGTAATTGTTTTTCCCGCTACCTTTACATAGTTTGTCTCTTTTTTCAGTCGTCTTCCTTTACATTCGGGGCATTTGGTTCTTCCGCGATATCGCGAAAGCATAATACGAAATTGTATTTTATAGCTTTTTTCTTCAAGATATTGAAAAAATCTGTTAAGTCCTTTAAAATATCTGTTACCTGTCCAAAGCAGTTCCATTTGTTTGGGAGTAAGTTCCGAAACGGGTTTGTGAATAGGAAAATCAAATTTACTTGCAGAGTAAATAAGTGCATTTTTCCATTCCGACATTTTTTCGCCACGCCAGCAGGCAATGGCATCTTCGTATATCGAAAGACTTTTGTTTGGAATTACAAGATCTTCGTCAATTCCTATTGTCATTCCGTAACCTTCGCACACAGGACAAGCTCCCACAGGATTGTTAAAACTGAACATATTCATCGACGGTTCTTCAAAAACAATTCCGTCGGCTTCAAATTTATCGGAAAATGAGTGTTCAATAATTTTGTTGCCGGTAAATATTTTTACAATGCAAGTGCCGTGTCCTTCAAAAAAAGCTGTTTGTGCCGAATCGGTAATGCGGCTTACAGTATCAGTGTCATTGCGAATCGATATTCTATCAATAACAATATTAATATTGTCGGTATTTTTAATATTAGAAACAGTATCTATTTTTACAATCTCACCCGATATTTCCAATCGCGAAAAACCTTGCTGAGCAAGAATTTTCAATGTCTGAGAAAAGTCTCTTTTGCTTGATATTTTAAGAGGAGAAAGGATAATTGCTTTTGTTCCTTCGGAATAACTCAGCAGAAAGTTAACAATATCATCGGGATTGTTTTTTTTGACAATTTGTCCCGAAACAGGCGAATATGTTTTGCCTATACGAGCATACAGCAACTTTAAATAATCGTAAATTTCAGTTGATGTCCCCACGGTAGAACGCGGATTATGAGTATTAACTTTTTGTTCAATGGCTATTGCAGGCGGAATACCTTTAATATAGT
>CAYRJP010000075.1:2440-3873 GCA_964424425.1 uncultured Bacteroidales bacterium
TGAGTATTAACTTTTTGTTCAATGGCTATTGCAGGCGGAATACCTTTAATATAGTCAACTTCGGGTTTGTTTACTCTGCCTAAAAACTGCCGAGCATACGACGATAAACTTTCAACATAACGTCGTTGACCTTCGGCATACAAAGTGTCAAAAGCCAGCGATGATTTTCCGCTGCCCGATAATCCTGTTATTACTATAAATTTATTTAAAGGAATTTTAAGGTCAACCGATTTCAGATTGTGAACTTTCGCTCCTTTTATTTCAATATATTGAGAGTTATTATTGTTCATTAAGTTTGGTGTTTTTGAATTTGTTATATTACAAATTTAGTCGGCAATTTGTTATGTTTTTATAAAAGATTTAATATAAAAACAGAGTCAAGGTTTTGCTTTGTTAATTTATTGAATGTGAATATTTTAGCTTTTTCTTTGTGTTTTTGCAAATATAGCGAAACCTTGACTTTTTAAACATTTCCTGCATAAATATTTTTCTATTTTGCTTAATTTCACCACGTTAAAACGTGGTGATAATCTAATGCGAGTTTTTTAATTACTGTTTTAAAAAATAGTTTGAGAAATAAACAAGCAACCATTTATTAAAAATATCATCTGTAAATTGTAAATATTTTTATTTTAACAAAAAAACATTTTGTAATTAACATAAATAATTTGCTTATTGACATAAATTTTCGCAAAGATTGTGTATTTTTTTGTTAAAATATCAGGTTTATAACATTTTTTTATATATTTGTTATCAATCAAAAATAAAAATACTATTCATTTAATTAAAAAAGGAGGACTGCTTATAGAAACATAATTACGCTTAAACAAAAATTTGGAGGTAGTTATGGAATTACATAATCTTAATGATTATGAATTGATTAAGCAGTATCTGGGCGGAAACTCAACAAGCCTTGAATTCTTAATTAATCGTCATAAAAACAAAGTTTTTTCGTATATTCTTATGGTTGTAAAGAACCGTGAGTTGGCGGAAGATATTTTTCAAGACACTTTTATAAAAGTGATTAAGTCGTTACACGCGGGGAGGTATTCCGAAGAGGGTAGGTTTGTATCGTGGGTAATGCGAATAGCTCACAATTTGATAATTGATTTTTATCGTAAAAGTAAGCATCTTCAAACTGTGTCAGACGATGATACCGAAGTTCCGTTGTTTAATTCCACAAAATTTTCGGATGCAAATATTGAAGATGAGCTTGTGGTAAATCAGATACACAGCGATTTGCGTGTATTGATAGATAAATTACCGCATGAACAACGTGAAGTGGTAATGCTCAGATATTATAAAGATATGAGTTTTAAGGAGATAGCCGAACAAACTAATGTGAGTATAAATACAGCTTTGGGCAGAATGCGATATGCCATTATAAATATTCGCAGAATAATGGAAGAGAATAAAGTTGATTTGATTTCAAA
>CAYRJP010000075.1:3973-9444 GCA_964424425.1 uncultured Bacteroidales bacterium
TAGAGTCAGGCTCTTAATTTTATAAGCACTAAATAAAAATGCCACTTTTTAGATTAATGAATTAGTGAAAAAAATAGGTCTTTTATCAGATACTCATGGTTATGTAGATACAAAAATTATTAACTTTTTTAAAGATGTTGATGAGATATGGCATGCAGGCGATATTGGAGATATTTCGGTATATGACCAATTGAAAAACTATAAGCCCGTAAGAGCTGTTTACGGAAATATTGATAACCACAAGCTGAGAATTGAACTACCCGAATTTCAAATATTTTCCATAGAAAATGTAAAAGTTGTTTTAACTCATATCGGCGGATATCCGGGTAGGTATCCTAAAGAGATAAGACAACTTTTACTGAGGGAAAAACCGAAACTGTTTATTTGCGGGCATTCACATATTTTAAAAGTAATATTTGATAAGCGGTTAAACTTGTTGCATATCAATCCGGGAGCAGCAGGAAAATATGGGTTTCATCCCGTAAGAACTGCTGTAAGATTTACTATTGACAATGATGTAATAAAAGACCTTGAAATATGGGAAACTAAACGGTAGATTAAATACTGTTAATCAAAATCATCATATTTTTCATAATCAACATTTTCTTCCTCCTTCTTTTTGTCTTTGGTATCTTTTGTTTTTTTACCTATAAGTTCCAAAAATTCATTGCGTTTCTTTTCATTTGATAAGAAGAAAACATAAGATGCTTCGCCTTTTTGAATTTTAAGTTTTCTATCGCTTCCTTTTATGTTTGCAATAATATCGTTAAAAACAGCTTCGCTACTATATGCTTGCATCAATCCGCGTTTATAATGAAAATAATACCAATGGTCTTTCGATATTTCAAGATAAA
Organism: uncultured Bacteroidales bacterium; assembly: GCA_964424425.1. Taxonomy (GTDB): domain Bacteria; phylum Bacteroidota; class Bacteroidia; order Bacteroidales; family SZUA-534; genus GH45. Next base: position 4,828 of record CAYRJP010000075.1, read on the forward strand.
GATCGAAAATATCACCGCTTCGTTTGCGGGTAATGGCAAGGTATCCGTTTATTTTTTTATTGATTTGTGTTCCCGCTATATTTGCAATTCCAAGTTTTCCTTTAGAAATCCACATTCTGAGTTTTTTATCCCATTTTAAAAATAAATCGGAAAAAACAAATGTTTTATCTAATTGTTCGGGGATTTTCTTTACTGTTCCAAAAATACTTTGTTCATTTAGCATCATTGTAGCATCTTTGTAAGGCATTAGTTCTTTTACACCTTTCACGTAAGTGCGACTTTTTAAATCAACAGGATGCAAAGCTGTCATTGTGGCGAGAGTATCGGCAATAAATTTCATACATGCATCGGGAAAGTAAAAGTTTAAAGTCATTAATAAATTTAATCCTAATTCATCTCCATCTAATTTATAAATTCCGTTTCCTGCCGTTTGAATTTTTATTTGTCCTAAATCTGCGGTAAGATCAATTTTTCCTTCGCCGTAAATTTGGCAGTAATTTTTATGCAGTGTTAAAATATTTCCTGTAGTATCAGAGTCGGCAATCCTCTCTTTTGAACCTATGATATAAGTTTTATATTTTTTGTTGTAAGTAAGATATCCGTCGGCAGTCATTACCGGTTTGTTGCTGTATCGCTTTCGCGGAGATACAAAAGCAGGGAAAATATGAATACTGTCAGTGGCAAGCATTGCACCCGAAACAAGATGTGCATCGTTAATATCTTGTGGGTCTTTACTTATAGGTATAAATATATTTTTAGGGTCTATTTCTGTTTCAAAATTTAACCAACTTTCTTTAATATTATCACATTCGTGATTGATTTTTGTATAACCTTTAAAATATAAGAATTTTTTGCGTGCTTCAAGAAAAACTTTTCCTTGATATGCAAATGCAGGAGATAAAGAGAATTCGTCAATACCTAAAACTTTTCCTTTTGCAAATGTTTGTCCTGTTGTATCAACAGCAATTAAATCAAAACGTATAGGTAAAACTTGTCCAAGTTCATCGTAATATTCATATACACCTTCGCCGTGATATTTTTTGCGACTTTGAATATTAATGGTAGAATTGTGAAAATGATGATATTTACTATCACGATTTGCTATAAGTTTAGCATCAAGTAAAGTTCGCATATGAGCTTTAGGTTCAATTGTAACTTCGCCTTCGTTCGGAATAACTGTAGCATCGGCAACATCAATAAATTTAACGCTATGAGCAAAAAGAGTATTTGTAGCAATATCAAAGTCGGCATCTTCCGAAACCCAATTTAAAGAATCTTGTCCTGAATGAACCGATACAAACATTGAGCCTTTGGGATATAGTCCTGCATCTTCACGTGAAACAATTCGTGTTTTTCCGTGTTCAATAACTTGAACAGTATTAGGAGTGCTTAATTTTATGTCTTTTTCAAGCATAAACCATGTAATTTGTTCAACATAAGCGTGATAAAGGTTTTCGGGGAGAATAACCTGAGAAGTTCCCGTATTTGATTTAAAATCAGATTTCATTGCTATAAAATCAACATTTGCTCTGATATTTTCAGTTGATATTGCCAAGTTTCCTTGATTAATAGATTTTAACTTAAAGTTTGCAGTATCAGCATTAAATTTATCGGCATTAAAAGTAAATAAATTTGAAGATAACAGACCATTGTTATAAGCTGTTGTTCCGTCTCCGATAAGTCCGTTGGGGGTATAAAGAAAAGTTCCCGAATATTTGGCTTTATCTTCATACATTACAACTTGTTTTCCTGTTGTTTTTGTATGCAATTCATCTAAATAAGGCATCCAGTGCCAATAAACTTTTTCAGCTTTAACTTCAGGATACTGAACAGCAGAAATAAGTTTTTCTATAGTAAAGTTTGTAGTATTGGTATTTGCCGAATCGGGATAAAAGATAAAATCATCGGATAGTGTGGTTGATGTTAAGTATGTGAGTTTTCCGTTTCCTCTTAATCCATGATTACTCAGATGAATATCTGCATAATATTGACCTTTCCCTTTAAAAGCGGGTAATCCTTCATCGGGTGTTTGATGATGAAAACCGAGAGAATTATCTTGCTGTAATACAAGAGTTTCTCTTATGTCGGGGAAAATATCTGCAGAATGCAATACTCCTGTGTATCCCATACCTTCGGTAGTATAATTATTCAAACTGTCGATAACATAAGGGTCAACAACAAAATAGAATTTATCACGTGTGTATTTTCCGTTTTGAATATCTTTTCTGTCATAATAAACATATGAATTCTTTTTACTGGTAAAAATCGGATATTCGGGATATTTTTTTACTCCTGATTTGTTTTGGGGATTATCAATTAATAAATCACCGGTAACATCTTCAATAACATTTTCAACATTTTTTAATACTTGACGTCCCCAATTATCAACACCGGCTTTTACTTTAATAGTAAGAGAGTCGATACTGTTTAAAACAATTTTAAAGCTATCGTATTTAAATTGAAAATTTTGTCCGTAAAAAGTAAAAAATCCTGCTTCAATTTTTCCTGCAAAATCAAAATTTCTATTTTTCTTAAATAACAGCTGGGCATTTTTAGGATAAAATTTAACATTTTGACTATCACTAACATTAATCATTTTCACACCTTCAATAACCAAGTCCATATTGGTCAAATTAAGAATGGCATTATTTTTTGGAGCTGAAGTTCTTGATTCGAATTTAATAAGGTCATAATCTTTTTTTCCGACAATATCGTCAAGATACTTAAATAGTTTGGGTTTAATTGTGCATAATCCTGTTTCAATATCATAATCAACAATTCCCGTATAAGTAAAATCGGTTAACATACGTTGAATTACAGGAAGAGAATATCTCATGTATTTTGCTAAATCTTCATCGTAAAATACAGTGGTATTATATTGTCTTGAAAAGCGTCGCAAGCTGATATATGGGTGGAGTGTTTCTAAACCTTGAACTTCGTAATATCTTTCTGCACTGAAATAATCTTGTGATTCAAAACTGGCTATATTAATACTGCTACCTTTAAGCATAGAAATATCAATATATGATTTGTCCATTTGCCATTTGAGCAATTCAAAGTCCATTTCAATTTTATGATAAGTGTCATAATAAGGGCTTAACGACATATTTTTCGGGTCGTTGTTTCTTATTAAATAAACTTCGCGATTTTTATTATGATATCTGAATAGCAGTCCGGGATGATATATTGAGTCATTGTCAATATACATTATTATTTTACAATTTCTTGATAAAATATTATTCTGTGTGAATGCATAGAATTGTGAAAGAGTTTTCATAAACAATACTCTTTTTATAATGGTATCGCCATCAACAACAAGTTCTATATCTCTGTAAAAAGACAGACTTGCAAGATGTTCTTTTGAACCTGTTCCCAAAAGTTTACTGCCTTGCATTGATATACCGCCTTGATAATTAATATCTTTAAAAATGCCTTCGATATTAAAATCTGTTTTATTTGAATAGAATTTTGGATATTTTAAACTTTTGGGGTTTATTACTTCAACAATTTTATCGGTAAGTTTTCCTTTTAGCGGATAGTTAAAATAATTTTTATTATAAAAAGTAACATTGTTAATTGTATAAAATGGTTTGGTAATTTTTAATTTATATCTATTAAACTCAGCCCATACAGTATCTTTGCTTAGTCCGGTTTTTTCCCAATAAACTTTAGCCGAATTTCCTATCCATATTTTTGAAACAGGATAATATGTTCCCGATGTTTCGTGAATTTGAATACTGTCTTTTCGTAGTTTTCCCGTAAGGGTAATATTAGAAAATATAAATTTAGCGGTATCTCCGTCTAAAACTATTTTGTAATTATTTTTGTCAGCGAACCATTTAATTGAATTTGAATAATATACGGCATTATATTTCACTAGATTGTAAGATGCTGTAATATAGTTGTTTATATCGGCAAGTCTTGATTTCTTTTTTGTGCATAAAAAACTTATGGTTTTATCCCATTCGTTATAATCTAAAGAGTCTAAACCTATTTGTTGGAATAGTAAAATGGTATTAATAAAGTTGTAAAAATGGGGAAAATTTCTGGCTCTGCGTTTTAATAGTAAATCTGAAAGTTCATATATTCTCTCTTGGCGATATTTTGAGAATCTGCCTTCTAACCATGGTTCTTCGAGTTCTTCGAGTAGTTTTTTACCTTTTTTGTAATTGGTTTCATCTCTAGCAAACAGATTTTTCATTTCGTCAAGATAAGTTTCAGGTTCGTGAGTGAATTTTGTAAATCTTTGAGCGAATCCTGCTGTTTGCAAAAAAAGTAAAAGTATAAAAGGTAAAATAATCTTACTCATATAATTTATGTTTAGTTGTTAATAAATTTTACGGCTATCCAATTGTCTTTTTCAATATGTAATACTTCTGTTAATTTAAATTGTTCGGCTTTTTCTTTAATTATTGATAAATCTTGTATATAAAATCCGCTAAATAAAATGCAACCGTCTTTTTTTAAGGATGATACATATTGTTGCATGTCATTCAGTAATATATTTCGATTAATATTTGCAAGTATGACATCGAATTGTTCTGCATCCAACAGTGAAGCATCTCCTTGTTTTACTTCAATATTCGAAATATTGTTTTTTTCTGCATTTTCAACGGT
>CAYRJP010000076.1:0-1475 GCA_964424425.1 uncultured Bacteroidales bacterium
TATTTGAATAGAATAATTCTTTTAAATATAATTATTCGGGATAAAGTTCCGATACATTCTCTTTTATCATATCAGTAAGATATTTTTTTACTTCTGTTATGTGCAATGGAGTATCACCTAAAACTTTTTTAATTTCAACAGTATCAAACAGATATTCACCTTTGTCGGTTTTGTGGGAATAAATAAACTCAATATCAGGATTTGAAATTACAAGAAAAATAACTGAACCTGCAATGTCGCCTTGCGGTAAAAGGTCAATACTGTTTCTTACAAATTGAGCAATTACTGTTGTGCCTGTATTTTCTCTTGATTCTATTATAAACTTACCACCGGTAATTTCTGTGTTTTGTTTTAACAACGGCACTCCCAATCCAACTCTTCGAGTTGTGCGTGATGTAAAAAAAGGGTCGGTAACCTGTTTTACTTTTTCGGCTGTCATCCCTTTTCCATTGTCTGATATTTTAAGTTCATACAAATTATTATTTTCCGAATCAATTATTGATATCTTAATATTTTTTGCATCTGCTGCTATGCTGTTTTGTGTTATGTCTAAGATATGTTCGGCTATATCTTTCATTTATTTGATATTTATAAAATAATATATTAAGCCTGATTTATGCAGTATGAGCTATGAAATAACAAACTATTTGCATTTAGTAAGGGCTTGTGTTAAATTGAATTTAGGTTACAAACAAAACCAATCCTTTAAGATATTCACTTTCAGGATGAAAAATACTTACCGGATGGTCAACAGGTTGCGACAGTTGATGCAATATTTTTACGTTTCGTCGTGCATTTGCGGCAGCGGCAAAAACCGATTTTCTGAAATTTTCGCGACTTACTGCTTGCGAACAAGAGAATGTAAACAATATTCCGCCCGATTTAATTTGCTCCAATGCACGTTGATTAATTCTTTTATAGCCCTGTAAAGCATTGTGTAATACTTTTTGGTGTTTGGCAAAAGCAGGAGGGTCAAGTATAATAACATCGTATTTTTCGGGTGCATTGTCAAAAAAATCGAAAGCATCCATGGCAAAGCCTTTGTGTTTTTCGGTTTTACCGAAATTTAATTCCACATTGTCGTCGGTAAGGTCAATGGCAAGTTTTGATGCATCAACGGAGTGAACAAGTTCGGCTCCTGCTTTTAGTGCATAAACGGAAAATCCTCCCGTGTAACCGAAAACATTGCATACTTTTTTGCCTTTTGAGTATTCGCCAAGCAATTTTCTGTTTTCACGCTGATCGATAAAAAATCCTGTTTTTTGTCCACGCACCCAATCAATATTAAATTTATTTCCGTATTCGGTTACTACATTATCGGTATCATTTTCATTTCCGTATAAAAAGCCGTCTTGCGGGTTAATATCTGCCTTATGAGGCAGAGTTGCTTCGCTTTTATCGTAAACTGCTTTTAAGTTTTTACCTAAAAGTTCTTTCAGTATTTCAACAAAAGTCTCTCTTAAAAGATGCATTCC
>CAYRJP010000076.1:1575-3755 GCA_964424425.1 uncultured Bacteroidales bacterium
ATAAATTTTCAGTGCTACCCAAGCATCTGTTGCCGCATATTTTATTTGTGCGGTATTTAAGGTTTCGGCTTCCCAATTTGATGTTTGTTGTGCCTTTGAAATTCTGAATCCGAGTAGTAAGCCGGCAAGTTTTTTCAGTCCGAAGTTTTCTATTTCATACTCTTTAACCATTTCTTGCAGTTCAACAAATCCTGTGGGAGTGAATTTTGCAAGGCGGTTTAAGTCTTTAAGGTCGTCTTTAATGGCAACACCTACTTTTATAATATTCGGGTTCGATAAAATATTGGTAAGTTCTTTCGGTAGTCCTGTTTTATTAAGGCGAAACAAAAAAGCCTGATTGTTGGTTGATAATTGCAGTAGTGCTACTTCATTTTTTACTCCTTTTTTAAACGATGGTCTTGTTTCGGTATCAAACCCGAGTATTTTTTGTTTAGATAAAAAAGGTGTCACCTTTTTTACATCACGAGCGTAATCAATAATTATTATTTTTCCCTCAAATGCTTTAACAGGCAGTTCGCTTAAACTTTCTTTTGATATTGATTTGTTCATAAAACAAGGATGTATTTTAAAATGTGTAGAGGTAAAATAATAGTTTATTCGATTTCTGTATTTTTATCCCAATTTTCAGGGTCAAAATCGTCTTGCGACATAGCATCATCTTCCTTTAAATTACTGTTTGGGTTGTATAATAAATTGTGTAATACTCTTAAAATATTTACCAAACGTTGTCCCCAATATTCTTTAAAATTCTTTTTACAATCCCATACGGCATCATTCATAATTTCAACAGTTCCCATATTGTAAGAAGATATAAAATCTTTTAAGTCCTGATAAATATCGGCAATTCCTTCCGAAAGACTGCTCATTTGCTCATCGGTGTTTAACGGGTCTAAAACTTCTTTGTATTCATCAATGTTTTCAAGTTTTCTTACCATTGTTTGATAAACGGCTTCCCACTCTTCTTGCGTAACATCTTTTTCAATCATATCGGGCATTACAGGTTCGGTGTCAGGAAGTATTATTGCTTTCAGATAAATTAAAGGCAACAGGCGGTGTAATTTATCTACAAAATCTTTTTGCGATATTAATACTACGGTATCCAATAAATTACAATATTCCGATGCTAATGTGGCAAATCCTATAACATTTTCCGAATAAACGACATCTTCTAAATTTTGCTCCATCACTTCAATTCTAGTATTTGCAAATTTTAAAGTCTTTGATGTTTTTTACAGAGACTAATTATTTAAAGTGCAAATATATATATTATTCGGCAAAAAGATTAAAAAGCGAGTTTGATATTGATTAATTGAAAAGGAAATAATATTTAAGAGATTATTTATAAAAACTATTATCCGTCATAGGCGGACACTTCCCTGTAAGGAAGATCCGTTTTACTTATTCTTATATATTTTGATAATCTGAAAAACAGAAGTTATAAAAATTTTTGTTGTAAATTTAAGAGTATCATGAGTTTAAAAAAGAATACTTGTAAAAACAAGTTATTCTTCTTTTATTATATGGTTTGCAGATGCTCTGTTTAGTGCTATCGGAACATTGTTTATTACTGCTGTCCGTATCAGTGTTTGAATATCGTGTTCATGTCCCTGTGGAGTTTCCGAATCAATAAAAAACACTATTTTATCAACCTGATTGTCAAGAATCCTTGCGGCAAGATAAATATCTCCGCCCGAAGGTCCGTGTCCATACGATTCCACCTCTAAATCCAATACGCTTTTTAACAGTTTTGCGGTATTTGATGTCCCGATTAATTTGCGATTACGCAAAGTATCAATCTTTTCTTTTGCCCACTCTAACATTAATTGCTTTTTTTTATCGTGGGCAACTAAAGCAATTGTTACTTCTTTTTCTTTTTTCATAATTATTTTGTTTTAAATTCTTTACAATATTAATACTTATCAAGATAAATGTATGTAAATTAAAGGTTAATTAGAGATTAAATAATTTGTTTTGAATTTATATTGCAAATCAAGAAGATTGTAATTATTTGATAATAAAGATATTGGTAATTACTCTATCGTTTCCGGTAATTTTAATAAAATACATGCCTTTTGAGTAGTCAAACAATTCAATTTTATGCGGAATATTAGTTATTTTCCCTTTTAAAATTACTTTTCCACTACTGCTTAATATTTGATAATCGGCATTTATAAGAGTTT
>CAYRJP010000076.1:3855-9435 GCA_964424425.1 uncultured Bacteroidales bacterium
AAAATTACTTTTCCACTACTGCTTAATATTTGATAATCGGCATTTATAAGAGTTTCATTTGCAACAACAAACAGTTCGTTTTTTACGGGATTGGGATAAATTTTAACAATATAACCGGCATCGGTAATGCCTATAAGCGGAAAATAAATATTTACGGTTGTATCTTTATTTATTTCTATATTTCCCTGTTCTGTTTTATGATTATCGCTCTCCCAAACAGTATATTCGTAAGAGCCGGCAGGTGTTTCGGTAAACATGGCACTGCCGCTGTTGTTGGTTGCTTTTGTTTTTCCGTTAAATGCAATATTTGCCCCCTCAACAAAACCGTTTTCGTCGGAAACAACAAACAATACACTGTAGCTTTCTGTTACAAGGTCAACATAGGTATTAATATTCTGATAAACGGATATTGTATCGTAAAATGTTTGATAGCCGTCTTTTTTAACCGAAAAATGGTAACTGTTTGCCAAAATATCTTCAAACAGGCAATAGCCCGAATCATCGGTATATTTTGAAATTCCGTTTACGGTTATCAATGCACTATCAATAGCGGAATTGTTCGAAGTTACGGTAAAGCCCGCATTAAAACGAAATTGCTCCAAGTTTATATAAATGGTTGTATCATTATCGTGTAAAACAAACTGTCCTTCTGCTGTTGCAAATCCTTGTTTGCTTATTTTATAGGTATATTCCCTTTCGGGAAAATCAACAAACAGAGACTCGCCGAGCATATCGGTATAAATCACCGAATCGTCAACAGTTACGGCAACATTATTTATAGCAAAACCACCTGATGATACCACAAATTTAATATCGGGAACAGGCGTTAATTCTATGTCAATATTAATATTTTCGTTACCGACAGTAATAGTATCCCAAACAGTTTGACATCCGTTGTAATTTATTGAATATGTATGTTCTCCTTTCGGGACACCGTTAATAATAAGCATTCCGAACTTATCGGCAAATAAAGTGTCCGAATCAAAAACCAAAGGCACATCTTCAATATTTATCTCTGCGAATGCTGTTATGTTAAAAATAACATCGGGAATTTTGTGCATTACAATATTTAAAACAGTATCAACCGACAAATTAATCGAATCTGTTATTTCAATATAGTTTTGTGCCGAAACAGTATATTTATGATAGCCTGTTGTTGAATTAGCAAAAACAGCTAATCCGTTGGTATCGGTAAATGTTTGTAAAGTATCAAATGTAATCTTGGCATCGGGCAGACAAACAAAACCGTTTGATACAAAGAAAGTTACTTCGGGTTTGTCGGTTAACTTGACATTTGCAACTGTGTCTGTTTCCGAAAACAAAACAGTATCTTCAAACAGATAATAGTCACAGGTATCAACTGTTATTTGGTGTTTTCCTTCGGCTATGGTATTAAATTCGGCTGTTCCGTAAATATTGGTTGTTTGCTCAATTGTATCCAACAACACAGTAATATTCGGTAAACTATTAACACCATCGGAAAGGTTTATATAAATATTCAATAATTTTTTCAGCGTATAATTCAACAATGTATCATTTGTCGTAATATTAACAGTATCAGTAATATAAGCATATCCTTGAGTGTAAATACCCATAAGATATTCTCCTTGTGTTATATCTTTAAAAATTGTTGTTCCGTTTGCATCGGTTTGCTGTGTTATCCCGCCAAGGTATATTTCCACATTTTGCATAGGAGATTGTTGTGTGTTTTTCGCCGAAACCGTTATATCGGCAAAGTTGTAAGTTAATACCGCTGTGTAAGATTTTTCGGCGGCATCAACAAGAATTGTATCCGTAATAGAGTTGTATCCTTCACAACTTATCGTAAAAATCGCTTTTTTATTTATATCAGTTGAATATGTTTCGGCAGTTCCATCGGCATTGGTAACAAAGTTTGAATCAACCAAAGCAACAACTGCATTTTCAAGAGGCATTCCCATACTGTTTTTAACAGTAAAAATAAGTTTGGGATACCTGCGAAGAGTAATATTTACAAGTTCGGAAGTTGATGTTTTATGTAAAATTATCGAAGTATCAGCATATCCGTAAGCCGAAAAATTAATATTGTAATCACCCGAAAATTCGGTAAAATAAAATTGTGTTCTGCCCAAACTGTCGGTTAATTTAGTTTGTGAATTTATTGAAACAGAGCAATCTTGCATTTTATCTCCGTTTTTAAGCGGCAAATCGGCATTTACTTGAATATTGATTATTCCCACAGAGTCAAACTCAAATTTTGTATTTGGGCGTTTGTCGGATAAATCGTTGGCAGGTGCGGGATAAACATTATCATCGGCTCCCCAAACAATTGAATTGTATGGTGTTTGAGTGGCATAAACTGTTGTTCTGTCTGTCGAAGGTGCATAGTTGTCGGTTGTTCCCCAACTTATTTCAAACAAAAGATTTTTGTCTCCCGACAAAATAAAAGGCTGAGTCATTGTAAATATTTCCCAACCGGAATTGGCGGGAAGATGATAAACAGCACTATCGTAAACTGTTACAGCTGAATTGAAATCCACTTTGCTTTTCAATTCATCAATATCAGTTTCAAGAACTTTTATTTTAAAATTATTTAAGTCGCGATAAGCGGCATCGGGTGTAAAATCTTTAATATTAAAACCGATTGATTTCAACACTTTTATTCCTGCACTAAAATCGCTGTTGTGATACAGAATTTGAGTAGTATTGTTTTTATAATAATTATTAAAAGGATAATTAGTGGCGGTAATTGTTCCTTCGCCCACTTGCACCGACAGGTTTTGTCCTGTGTTTACAATAAAAGTATCCTGCACCGAATATTTCCCCGATTCAACTTTCAACAATAAAGTATCGTTTAGTTTGCTAACGGCAGAATAGGGTAAGTTTATTTCAAAATTAACTTTTGCAGTATCATTTACGGCGAGAGTATCAAAATAAATGCCGGAAGTATTAATTGAAATAATATTGTTTTGTGAAATATTGGTAAGATTTACCGTAGAGCTTACTTGCGAATGTCCCGTATTGGCAATTGACAACTGTAAAGTTACTGTTTCGCCGTAATCAAGTATGCCGTTTCCACCGGTTAAAAAATCATCAATCTTTTGTTCGGGAAATATTTCAAATACAGGGGCTGCAATTGTTTTATCGGTTTTATAGTTATATGTTTTTTGTTCCTCTCCCGAAATACTGTCAGTTAATTTAATGTTAAACGTAACCTTATGACCATCGGGAACAGAGTCGGCAACTACAAAGTTAAATTTCTTCGAAAGAGTAAAAATTTCATTTTTTTGAATGCTGTCAACAGCAATATTCAAATTATCGGTAAAGTTTTTAATGTAAATATCGTTGGTTGTAATTGTGGCGGTAATATTGTGGGCGGTTGTATCGCCTATGTTTTTTATATATAACTCAATATTAGCCGTATCGTTGAAATCTAAAACACCATTGTTATTTCCTTGTGTATCAATAATTTTTGTATTTTCCACTATTAAATAAGTTCCATTTATATTGCCGACGGGAATTTTTTTGATATACGGTTTGTATTGCGATTTTGTAACAACAATCATAACCGAATCAACAGAAGTAAGTGTATCGGTAGTTATTTGAGCAATGCTGTCGGATGCAGCCAAAGCAGAGCCTATAAGACCGTTTGAATTGGAAAGGGCAACCAGTGAGCCGGGCAGAGCTTTTACTTTAAAAGCATTTGTCCCGAAAGGGAAAACAGTATCGTGCGATACAATATTGTTTTTTCCTTTTGTAAAATACGGCATTAGCGAAGGGTCACCGAAACAGTGATACGCTTCCCAATAATATTGTGAACTTATATCGCTGTTGTATCCTTCGTTATGAGCCTCGGTAACGGCTAAATTGCCGATAAAAACCAAAGCATCAACAGTGTTGTAATCGTTAATAAAAGCCGCATCGTAAGCACCTGTTCCGCTGGAATCTTTTTTGGGGTATTCGTTGTAAACAGGCTGATGAGCACCCACCGACCAGTAAAAATCTTCCCACCAATATGTTAAAGGCACACTGCCGATATATACTACCGAACCGCCGTTGGGATTACGCACCCAAGCCTCACCGATACATTCGTTAACATTAAAATCGCCCGAAGTGCAGCAGTTGGCTATGGCTATGGGATATTTTCCCGCATTGGTAAATCCCGATACGGTGCTTGCCGATAAACTTGGATTTGACCAAGATGTTTGCGAACAGTGTGCAGTGTAATTTATCATTCCTACGGCTATTTTATCGGCATTGTAGCATCCCGAATACGACGATAAATAAGCATTTATATTTGAGTAACCGTTTGCAGTATTAAAATAATAATTTGTTCCGTAGTTTATTGTAGGTTGTCCCACACGCGGGTTCCAAGTTGCATCGGCTCCGGCAATAAGGGTAGCATTGTTCAGATAAGAATCGTCGGCAAACAGATATTTATCGTAATACATTGTTTTAGACAGCATTACTCGCAACTGAGCGGTATCTTGTGCCGGTATTCTGCCGTAATACATATCGGGAAACATATCTCCGTCAACACTTGCATAATAAAGGTCGGTGACAAGATGCGTGGAATTGCCGTTTTGAGATGCGGGAAGTTGCTGCACATCGCCTACTAACAATAAAAACGAAGGTGCAGGATTTGTTTCGGTAGAATTATTGTATTGATTTTGTATCCACGTCTTAATATCAGAAGCTGTAGAGCCTATGTTGTTAATATTCCCAACTACAATTTGATAGCCTTTTTGTGTTTTCCATTCAATAAAATCGTGCAGTGTTGAAATATAATTATCGGGAGCAACAATAAGATACTTTACGGGATGAGTTTCCAAATCGGGATGTTTGGTTGATTTTGTATCGGGAATTGCATCGGTAATATTTTTGAATGTCCCATTAAAATAAGGTGAAAAAGTGTTGTTGGTTTTCGAATTTTTCTTTGTATTGTCAAGATATTCGTAAATAAGTTTTACTTTGATATTGTTGTAAAAACGAATTGAATTTTTTGCGGGATTATATTCAACAGGATTTACCGTAAGTTTGGCTATGCGTTTGTCTCGCATATTTCCCAAAACTTTTACGGTAGCCAAGTTATTGGTTAAATAGGTATTTTTTGAATATGTTTTTTTATTTACAATAAACTTTTGGTCGGCAATATTTTCCGACTTGGCATACGACGGTTGATATGGAATAAGTTTATTATCGGCAAAGTAGTTGTCAATAAAATATTCGGTTACGTCGTAATCAATAATTTTTACTTTCACTTTACAATTGTGCGGAATATTTATCAACTTATTTGAACTTATAAGTTGCGGATTACCAACCTCTCCCGAACGATAAGTATCGGGCACAATCATCTGGTTGAATACTCCTTGCCGTGTATTTACTTCAATAAAATTTATTCCTGAATAAGAAAAAGTGAAAACGGTTTTATCAACTGTTTTTTTTGTGATTTTTTGTCGCGACGGAATATTAAAGTCAATAGTATATTGTTGTGCAGACAAAAGTAATGTTTGCATTGTCAATAATATTATATATACTATTTTCGATTTCATCTGATTATAATTTAATTTTCAACTCATTATCACATTCGCTACGCTCATT
>CAYRJP010000077.1:0-7082 GCA_964424425.1 uncultured Bacteroidales bacterium
TTTCTGTTTATTTTTATTTTAAATAATCCGAGAGAATCGGATATAACACCCTTACCCGTTCGTTTATTTACCACATGAACATACGGAGGAGCTTTCACAGTATCGTCGGCATAAATTATACCTGCAAGTTTTACTTGTGAAGTATCAATTTGTGCAAACGATAATCCTGTTGAAATACCTATTATAATTACTGACATTAAAAATCTAATTATCATACATTTGTAAATATCAATAAATTTTACAGCATTATTACAAGGTTTTATTTACTTTAACAAAAAATTAACAAATTTTACACAGTATTTAAGAATTACAAACACACAGGTAATCAGTATGCAAAAACGAAATATAAAAACATATAAGAACTTGTATTTTGACCTTGACAGAACTTTATGGGATTTTAGAACTAATTCAGAAGAAGTTTTATTTGACCTTATAAAAAAATATTTACCCGATTTTGTCTCTAACTTTTCTATTTTTCTTAAAACTTATTATACCATAAACGAAGACTTATGGCTTAAATACCGAAACGGAGAGATAACAAAGGAGATATTACGTCATAAAAGATTTATAGACACACTAAAAACGTTAAATATAGGTGATAACAACATTGCTGTTAAAATGGGTGAAGATTATATTAAAAACAGCCCATACAAAACAGGGTTATTTCCTCATACCATCGAAACTTTAACTTATCTTAAGAATAAAGGTTACCGAATGTTTTTATTGACAAACGGATTTCTTGAAGTTCAAAAGATTAAAATAAAAGAGAGTAAACTCAATATCTTTTTTGAAAAAATGATAACATCGGAAGAAGCCGGTTATCAAAAACCCCACCGCCGAATTTTTGAGTATGCACTAAAAACAGTAAATGCAAAAAAAGATGAAAGTATAATGATAGGCGATGATATAGAAAACGATATACTCGGAGCAAAACAATTTGGAATGGACACTGTATTTTTTAACGAAAAAAAATTAAACCATTCAATAAAACCTACATTTGAGATAGCTGATTTATCAGAGTTGACATATGTTTTTTAACATATGCTGTATAAAAATAAAATTTCATTAATTTTTTTTAATAAAAAAGGCTACCCTGACAGGATAGCCTTTTTTTATTATAATATTTTATAATTATTCAACAATACCTTTATAACCTGCATCGTCTTTATATTGAGCAAATTCAATATCTTTTTTAGCATACTCTTTGTAAGAAGCATCCTTTTCAACAGCAGTTCTAAGGTTATTTAACAACAAGTCTTTGTCTTGTTTTCTTGCACCAAGAATAGCTTTCAAATAATAAACATTTGCAGCATCTTGATCTTCAACTTTTGACAAAATACCTAAAGCAGCATCAAAAACATCTGCATTTTTAGTATTTGAGTAGTTAAGCATTTTTGCTAAAGCAAAGTTGAAAGTGTTAAATTTACTACTTGCAAATAGGTTAAGAGCTTTTTCGTAGTTACCCTTTTTAGTGCAAATAAGAGCTTGATTATAGCTAACTTCTTTACCTGCTCCGGCAGCAGCAGCATAAAATTCTTTAGCAGCTTTCAAGTCACCTTCCATAAATGCACAAACACCTAAGTTGTTCATTACTGTAGTGTTGCTTGGAACTAATTTTTTAGCTTCTTCAAATGCAGCTTTTGCTTCGGCTACTTTACCTTGCTTTAAGTAAACATAACCAACATTGTTATGACCTCTCCAATCATCAGAGAAATTACTTACAACTTTCTGATAAACAGATAGTTTTGTATTAAGGTCAGTAAATAAAGTAGCAGCATACATTAACTCTTCAACTTTTAAAGTATCAGGATTAGAAACTGCTAAGTCTTTTAATTCTTCGTCAGAATAACCGATAATAGCAATATTAACAGTTAACTTAGAACGACGTAGTTGAGGTAAAATTTCTTCAGCAATTACTTCATAAGCTGCACTTATATTCTTAATCTCTTTTTCGCGAACTACAGGGTCAGAATACATAGAAAGAACACGAAGAATAAGTTCTTTATCTTGAATATCAGACTCTTGCATTAACTTTTTAAAACCATCCCAATCTTCAGGAGTAGCTTTTGCCAATACAAAACCTTCTTTGTCAGCATCTTTAACTTTTGATTTTTTCAACTCACGAGCAAAATATTTCTCAGTAGTTGTCATCCTTTTTTCAGAAAGCTTAGTATTAAGTTTTTCAGGTCCGTCGGGAGAAGCATAAGCTGAAATCTCAACACCTTTAAACTCAACATTTTCTTTTGAAGCAGATTCCTTAACAAATTCTTTAAGAGCTTTCATCTCTTCTTTGTTAAGTTCTTTGCTGCGAAGATTAGCTTTATTTATTACAAAATGAATAGCTGCACCTTTTGATTCAGTAGTTACACGAACATACTTATCACTGGCAGCAATCGGTTTTGCATCGTTAGCTAATAAAAGAACTGTTGCCATAGTTCCATCAGCTAATTTCTGCTCAGGTAATTCTGCTGATTTGTCACCTTGACTTGCTTTTACTCTTGCAACAAGTGTTCCTTGACGCATACCTTCAACAAATGCTACTTTTGAAGTTATTTCGGCAGAACCTCCGCTTGTGTATGAAATAACTTTGTTGTTTGCCTGCACATCTTCTCCTTGAAGAGTTAATGTTTCAAAAGCAACTTCTCCTCCATCGTATTTAAATACCGGAGTAATTGTTAAAGTAGCTTTCTTTTGAAAAAACTTTGTTGGAAAAGACACCTTTAAAGTTGCAGAAACACTGTCACCATGCATTTCAAGTGGAGAAGGATTTACACTATACTGCACTTGAT
Source organism: uncultured Bacteroidales bacterium (assembly GCA_964424425.1). Classification (GTDB taxonomy): domain Bacteria; phylum Bacteroidota; class Bacteroidia; order Bacteroidales; family SZUA-534; genus GH45. The sequence continues at coordinate 2,790 of CAYRJP010000077.1, forward strand.
TTGCCATTTTTACCATTGTATTTATTCCACCGCAACTTGTAAATAACAAGGCAGCCAATACTAATGATGATAAAACGCTTACTTTTATTTTTTTCATAATTGACTAATTTGATGATTATCTATTAATAAATTTAAAATTCCTCCATTTCACAAAACTAAAACGTTTTTATAAAAAAAAAAAACTTAATTTCTAAAATGTATAAATATTAAGCAAATAATAACCTTTTTTTTAAATTTAAGTTAAATATAAACTTTTTTTTCACAATGATAAATTAAATCTGCAAATAATTGCTCAAATTCATAAAAAAGTTCCTGTTTTTCACTTATTAATACACTTATTGCATATTCTGTTTTTGCCGGCAACGATGTTCGTTTTGACATTCCTTTCAACACTTTTTCTATTCCTGATATGCTTTTATACATAACAAACCAATTACTTTTTATCATAAAAGGAACCGTTACTTTCATTTTTAACGGTAAAATATTATAATTTGTAATAATATATTTATAAACTTCTTTTGCAAAAAACTCTAAACTATCACTGTGATAATTGCTCCAATTAACCGCCAAAAAATGATCATATATAATATCAACAACAACACCCGAATACAAACCAAACTCTTTTCTAAACCTGTCTCTACTCTGTTTGTGTGCAATATGGTTGTCTGTAAATGTATCTATTTCTCGATGTAAAACTATTCCTTGCTTAACCTTCTCGGGATAATTATTACTATTATTACCTTTTACCGCATCACCAATAAAGTTACCCAACAAAACATCATTAATACCTCCCGATAAATATGCGTGTGCCAATAAATTCACTTTCGCTTATTTTTTAATCAAACATTATTTCTTTATTTTTTCGTAAAAATACAAATAAGATATAATATTAATTTGCTTCCACTCAATTATTTTATAACTTTATACTACTACTGTTGCTCTATTGTTGAAATTAAATCTCAAATTATGACTTTACCTATCATTAAAAGAAACCCTGCACTGTTAACAGGATTTTTGTTTTTTTGTTTATTGTTTTTTACAAATAATAAAATAATTGCCGAAACACAACAAGATACTATAAAAAGTGAACTTACAATAAGTCAAAAAATAGATAAGGCTTTTACACCATTAGTTGATTTTATGGATAATATTTTATTTATCGACCCTTTTTCTAAAATTGGTATTTATAATCAACAAGTATATGACAAAAACGGTAATCCCGTTTATGATGAAACAAATAATCCTGTAAAAGCACCTTTGAAACTTATTGTTTTGTGGCTTATTGTCGGAGGAGTATTTTTTACTGTCTATCTTAAATTTATAGGAATCAGAGGATTAAAACATGCTATTGATATTATACGCGGTAAATATTCAAGTTCCGATTCAAAAGGAGATGTTACATCTTTGCAATCAGTTACAACAGCATTGTCGGCTACAGTAGGAATGGGAAACATAGCAGGCGTTGCTCTTGCAATAGGTATTGGCGGACCGGGAGCTACCTTTTGGATGATTATTGCGGGATTATTAGGTATGTCGATGAAATTTGCCGAATGCACGCTTGGTATAAAATACCGAAAATTTGATAAAGACGGAAGTATATCGGGCGGACCAATGTATTATCTGCATTACGGATTAAAAAAACGAGGAAAAACAATGGGCATATTGGGAGCTTTTCTTGCTGTATTGTTTGCAATAACAGTTATGGGAGGTTCTGTCGGTGGTGGAAATATGTTACAAGCAAATCAAGCATTTCACCAACTTGTGGTATTTTTCCCTTCTTTTGGACGTTATGGAGCCATATATGGAATAATAATGGCTGTTGTTGTAGGATTTGTAATTATCGGAGGAATAAAAAGCATCGGTAAGGTTACCGAAAAAATAGTTCCTTTTATGGCAGCTCTTTATATTGCGGCAGCATTGGTTATTATTCTTATAAATATACACAATACGGGACATGCATTTTTATTGATATTTAAAAATGCTTTTGCTCCCGAGGCAATTAAAGGTGGAATTATTGGTGTTATGATTTTTGGCATCCAACGAGGTGCTTTCTCCAACGAAGCCGGCATGGGAAGTGCTGCTATCGCTCATTCCGCATCTCAAAACAATGAGCCTGTTTCGGAAGGTATTGTTGCGTCAATCGAACCGTTTATCGACACTGTTGTAATTTGCACAATGACTGCTCTTGTGCTTATTTTTACAGGATTTTCCGAAAATACACAAGGGCTTGAAGGTGTGCAATTAACATCTGCAGCTTTTGAATCGGTAATATCATGGTTTCCGTATGTTTTACTGATTGCTGTTACTCTTTTTGCTTTTTCAACCATCATATCGTGGTCTTACTACGGACTTAAAGGTTTTGATTATCTTTTTGGCGGATTAGGTGAGAAATATTTCGGCTCACGAAAAGTTACAAATGTTATTTTTCAATTGATATTTTTATTATTTGTAATTATTGGTTCATCTACCGATATTATTACGGTAATGAACTTTTCGGATATGATGATACTTGCTATGGCTATTCCAAATTTACTGGGATTATTTATTATGGCTCCCGAAATTAAACGAGACCTTAATATTTACTGGCAGAAACTAAAATCGGGACAACTAAATAAAAAGTAAAAGACTATTTTTTCTTATAACTTACTTATCTGTTATTTCTCGCAATTTAATTTGCGTTAATATTTTTTTTGTATAAAGCGGAAAATCACTTTTTAACATCCATCCATAGTATCCGGGGTCTTTTTTAAACACCTCAGTTACCGGAACACCTTTATATTTTCCAAAGTTAAATACTTCAACTCCCTTGTCGTTTAAAACAATTCTTCCTGCAAAATCAACATTTTTATTATGAGATGAAAATTCCGACAATTTTTCAATATCATTAACAACAGGTTTTTGTATTGTACCATGAACATCTTCATAATCAGCATCTTTATACATATCAAGTTGAGCTTTCAACACTTCATATGTAGCCTTTGTATCGGCAGCTGCTCCATGTGCTCCTTCAAGCTCTTTGCCACAATAAAATTTATATGCTGCCGACAATGTCCTGCGTTCCATTTTATGAAAAATAACTTGAACATCAATAAATCGCCTTTTATGAAAATCAAAATCAACACCTACTCTTAAAAACTCCTCAGCCAAAAGCGGAATATCAAATTTGTTGGAATTAAAACCTCCCAAATCGGCACCTTCAAGAATTTTTGCCAAATTTTTAGCATAATCTTTAAATAGCGGACAATCTTTTACATCATCATCGGTAATTCCATGAATGGCTGTTGACTGTTCGGGAATATGCATCTCAGGATTTATTCGCTGTGTTTTTTGTTCTTCTTTTCCGTTAGGATAAACTTTCAGATATGATATTTCTACAATTCTATCTTTTACAACATCAACTCCGGTTGTTTCCAAATCAAAAAAAACAATCGGCTTTTTTAAATTTAACTCCATATTATTCGCTTTTGCGGCAAAGGTAACAAAGAAATTATAAATTCTTTGTTAATTTTCTTTCAGCTTTAAAATAATCTCTTTTTTTGAAAACTTACTACCCGACGGTATTTCGGGGACAGTAACTTTATACGAATATTCTTCAATATATTTCCCTGTAACTACAATGGTATAATATCCGGGCGGAAGAGCTATTGTTGAAGAGCTGTATTTCGGATTATAAGCATATTCACCAAATATAACTTTACCTTTTTGATATGCTGTAATTTTAAGTGTAGTATCAGCTTTTGCAAACGGATTTTTCTTATCTCCGTTTTGAACAACAAACTTAAGTTTAAATATTTTTACGGCAGGGTCTTTTTGTAAAAAAACAACTCTGTATAAATCAGTATAACCGTAACCATCGGGCTTAATTGCCGACACATAAGCATATCGGTCGTTATTTGAAAAAGCAATTGTATGATTATCAAAAACATCATTTAGCGGATATCCTATGTTTTTAGGAGTTGTAAACTCTCTGTTTTTTGTAATATTACTCACAAAAATATCATATCCTCCCATTGATTGCGGGCGATTAGATGAAAAATACAACTTAGAACCATCGGCTGAAATAACAGGATAATCTTCATCGTAAATAGTATTTACTTTATCACCCAAATTTAAAGGAACACTCCATTCACCGGTAGGTAATTTTAAGCTGTAATAAATATCCATTCCTCCAAATCCGCCTTCGCGGTCACTTGAAAAGAAAAGTGTATCTCCCGACACTGTTTCGTAACATGCTATCTCTGCAGCTTTACTGTTTACATTTTTATTGAGAAAAGTTTTTCCCATAAAGTTTTT
>CAYRJP010000077.1:7182-9221 GCA_964424425.1 uncultured Bacteroidales bacterium
TTTTTTTGAATCAATTAAAAACAATCAACTCAAAATCAGTAATAAATATCTTTTATATTTATAAATGATAAATTTTATTGTTGTAAATATACGGTATATGAAACAATATCTCCAAGTTTGTCGTCACCGATTTCTATTGTTTGAGAGTATCCTTTCTTGTATCCGTCAAATTTTACTTCTAATTTATATGTTCCGGGGTAAAGAGTTCCGAAAAAATTACCCCCATCGGTTTCTACCGGAAGTTGAGCAATAATATTTCCGTATTTATCGTAAAAAGTTCCATATGCTTTTAAGAAATCTTCGGTGTAAGGCACAGCATTTCCTTCGGTGCCAACCATTACCGTAACCATAACAATTACCGATTGATTTTCATCACCAAAAGTAATTTTATAAATATCTTGTTTACCGTATCCTTCTTTTCTGTTTGCCGCAATATAAGCTGTTTTATCGTCAACAAAAGATATTGTTGTATTATCAAGAGGTGTGTTAATAGGAAATCCAAGGTTACGCGGAGGCGTCCACGATTGCACAGAGTCAATATACGACGATTCGTAAATATCATATTCTCCTATTCCGGGATGTCCTTTCGATGCAAAATAAAGTTTTTTACCGTCGGGGCTTAAACTCGGGAAATTTTCATCAAATTCAGTATTAATCATACTTCCTAAATTTTCGGCAGCAGTCCATTGTCCCGAAGCATCTTTTTTTGCATAGTAAATATCAAGTCCGCCTCTTCCACCTGCTCTGTCACTGGCAAAATAAATAGTATTACCATCGGGCGACAAACAAGCACCCATCTCTACTCCTTCGGTATTCATATCAAGCGGCAATTCAGAAGATGGTGCATTGGTAAATTTAGAGCCTTTTCTATTAACAATTTTAATATCGTGTGTAGAGTAATCTCCATTAGCATATATCAATATTTTTTCGCCCGAAGGAGTCATACTTACAATTTCTTCATTATCGAAAGTGCTTACGGGTAAAAGCCGTGACGAACTCCATTTTGTCTTCTTTTTATCGGTATAAAATACATTTGCAATATACTCTTCATACTCTTGAACATATGTTCTGTCTGACGAAAATAACATATGAGTTCCGGTAGCATCAACAAAAGGATAATATTCGTTAAATGGTGTGTTTATCGTAGAATCAAGTAATTCAAAAGTTACGTTACGAGGCACATTTATACGCTCCAAGGCATCATAACACATTTGAATAAGCCTGTCGGCTTCGTTAAGCGTTTCTTCGCTCACTCCCATCATCTTATATTCGTAAAAAGCCTCTACTGCTTCGGTAAAACGATAGTTATACATATAAGCTCGTCCTAAATAATAAAATGATTTTATGGGATAATTATTATAGCTTACCACAAATTCAAGAAACGGAATAGCTTTACTTTTGTCAATAGTTGTTTCGGTATAACAAATACCTATTTTATAATTTAGGTCTATATTTTTTTTATCTTTTTCATAAAGAATAAGAAAATTTTCAAGAGCAAATTCATAATCTTTATCTCTGAAACTGTTTTCGGCATACTTTTTTGTAAGCACAAGTCCTACATCATTTTGAGCCGATAAATTGCTTATTGCAATAAATAGTATAAATAAAACCAAAGTAGTTTTAATCATAGTCGATAAATATATTATTATTAATTTTTTAAACGATAAAGATATAAATATTAGTTGACTTGTCAATATGTTAAATTACAGTTGTTTTATAAATTTCCATTTAACAACATTAATTATTGATAAGTTTAACGATTTTTTCGAGCCACTCAGTATCTGTTTCATCAAAATTATTCAGTTTATCACTATCAATATCAAATACTCCGTAAATTTTATTTTGTTTATCCCTTACGGGAATAACAATTTCCGACTTTGAGCGAGAATCACAAGCTATATGTCCGGGAAATTTTTCAACATCAGGCACAATAATACTCTTTTGTAAATTAACAGCAGCCCAACAAACTCCGGTATCTTTAGCCAATTCCATACAAGCAACGGGTCCTTGGTATGTTCGCACAACCAACCTGCCATCGT
>CAYRJP010000078.1:0-9196 GCA_964424425.1 uncultured Bacteroidales bacterium
AATTAAGAGCCTCTTTTGAGTTTCCCTGATATGTTCCGAAAGGCAAATCAACAACTACCAAAGCACGATTAACTGCACGCACTACCGAAGCGGCATGATAAATCATGTGGTCTAATGTAATGGGCAAAGTTGTGTCGTAACCTGCCATAACATTACTTGCCGAATCACCTACCAAAACCACATCTATACCGGCATTATCAATCAAACGAGCCATACTGTAATCGTAAGCTGTTAACATGGCAATTTTTTCACCTTTAAACTTCATTTCACTCAATATATGAGTGGTAACTACTTTTACATCTTTATGAACCGACATCTTTCTGTTTTTTTTGTTAATGCAAAAATACTATAATTATTCAATGAGTTGAATGTTGAAAGTAAAAAGTTTATAAAGTGAAGTTGAAAACTGAAAGTAAAAAAGTTAGTACGAAGGCTAATGTTTAATCAGATGCATTATTATCATATCAATTTTTGATTTTTTTTTGTTTTTTTACATGTAAAAACCTAAAAGTTAATTTCAATAATAATTTATAGTATTTTTATACAAAATTTTATATTGTGAGAATATCATTAACAAAAAAAATATTTTTTAATTTTTTAATATTAAGTATTGTTCCAATAATTATATTAGACACATACTTTTATTATAAATCTAAAAAAGCATTAATTGATAGAACTTTTGACCAGCTAACTACTGTTAGAATTGAAAAAACAACACGTTTAAAAGATTTTTTTAATATAAGTTTTAACGACATAAAATCACTTACAAATTACAGTATAAAAGATAGTATATTTTGTTGTTTTAATAAAAAAAACAATAACATAGTAACAGATTTTCAAAAAAAAATTAAAGATATTACAAATAATAAAGCGTATAAAAAAGTAATATTAATTACAAAAAATAATGATATATGGTATTTTGACACAAAAGACAATCTGCACTTTAAGAAAATAGCAAATACAAGTCTTGAATATAAATCTCTGATTTCATCAATAAAGCAGACAAAAGAAAAAGAGAAACCTCAAATTTATGATGTAAAAAACAGCTATACATCAAAACATTATTCAATTTTGTTAATCAATAAAATTTATGAAAATAATATATTCAAAGGTGCTGTTATTTTAGAAATATCTCTAAATGCCATTAATCGTATTATGTCTGAAAATAATCTTCATAACGGATTAAAAAAAACCGGCGAAACATATTTGGTTGGAGCAGACTATTATATGCGAAGTTCATCACGTTTTAAAAATAATTCAATTTTTAATATTAAAGTAGAAACTACAAGTGTAAAAGAGGCTCTCAAAGGGAAAACAGGTGCAAAACAAATTTTAGATTATAGAAATATTCCTGTGTTAAGCTCATACAGCAAAGTAAATATAAAAGGGTTAGATTGGGTTGTTTTGGCAGAAATAGATACAAAAGAAGCTATGGTGCCAATATATTTAATCAGAAATGACATACTATTTATGAGCCTAATATTAAGTATATTGCTATTGGGTTTGGTAGAAATATTGGCATCAAAAATAACAGCTCCGGTTAAAAAACTTAAACAAGCAACCGATGAAATTAGTGAAGGTGAATTCGGTAAATTTGTCGATTTAAAGAGTAATGATGAAATAGGAGATTTAATTATTGCTTTTAATAAAATGATAGCTCAACTAGAGGAACAATCAATAAAACTCGAAGAAGAAAGAATCCTCAGAACAAAATCTCTTTTTGACGGGCAAGAGATTGAAAGACAACGTTTATCAAGAGAATTACACGATAGTTTGGGACAGTCTATTTTAGCTCTAAAAATAAAATTTGAAAGAATTAAAGAAACAACAAATGAAAAAAGATTAATAATTATTTCTGAAATAGAAGATTTATTTTTGAAAATAATGAAAGAAATAAGAAATATTTCTAATAATTTAATGCCTGCAGTATTAACAGAGTTCGGACTATTAATGGCTATAAAAAAATTTATCAGAGAATATTCCGAAAATACAAATATTATTGTAGATTTTAAAAATAATATTAACAATGAGAGTTTTAATAAAAAAATAGAAATTTATATTTACAGAATTATACAAGAAACATTTAGTAATGTATTAAAGCATGCACAAGCAAGCAAAATAAAATTATTTATTAACAAAAAAGATAATTTTATCGAATTAATAATAGAAGATAACGGTAAAGGTTTTCTTTTAAATCAAGAAACTTACACCAAAGGAAACGGAATATCAAATATTAAAGAAAGAATAAATTTAATTGGCGGTAATGTAAATTTCAAATCTGAAATTAATAAAGGCACAAAAATATATTGTAAAATACCTATTTAAAAATGAATCCTATAAAAATTATTTTAACCGACGATCATCAATTATTTCGTGATGGAATAAAATCACTTTTAGAAGATACTACTGATATTATTGTTATTGGAGAAGCATCAAATGAGCATGAATTAACTGATATTTTGAATAAAGAACTACCCGATATAATAATTCTTGATATAACATTACCTTGTACTTCAGGCATAGAAATTACAAAAAAAATTAAAAATAAATATCCTGAAATTAACGTTTTAATTTTATCAATGCACAACGACGACGAATTTGTTATAAATGCTCTTGAAGCCGGAGCAAAAGGTTATTTACCCAAAGACATCAATAAAAATGAGTTACTTGAAGCTATTTATACAATAAATAATGGTGATGAATATTATAACAAAGAAATATCAAAGATTTTTCTCAAAAAATACATAAATAGGAACAGAGCCGGATTAGAAGGAAAAAACTCAATATTAACAAACAGAGAAATAGAAATAGTTAAACTTGTTTCCGAAGGTTATAAAAATCAAGAAATTGCAGAGAAATTATTTATAAGCATAAGAACTGTTGATGTTCACAAAAATAATATTATGAAAAAATTAAAACTTAAATCAACTATAGAAATTGTAAAATTTGCAATTAAAAATGATATTATTAAACTTTAAAATAATTATCCTTAAAAAAAGTTCATAAACCCCTGATATACAAATAAGAACATCACTAAGTATAAAATAAGTTAAAATCAAATTAATTTGATTTTAACTTTGATTTATCCTCATAAAAATAAGTATTTTACCTATCCGAATTCCACTTTCTCTTATTAAAAAATAGGAATAGTTACTATTTTGCATGAAATCTATTCAATATATTTTTAAGCCACAAAAAAACAATATTTATTTTTATGAAAAGGAATTATTTAAAACAAACATTTGTCATTTTATTACTATTTATAAGCAGTATTGCATTTGCTCAAACAGACAGCATAAAAAGCAATTTTAATTTAAATATCGGAGCCGATATTATGAGCCGATATGTATGGAGAGGAACACAATTTGGAGGAAACTCTCCTAGCATACAGCCTGCAATTAATTTAAGTTACAAAAACTTTAACTTAGGAGCTTGGGGTGCATATTCAACAGGGGGTGTTCATGCTTCTCAGGAACTGGATTTATCTTTATCGTATAATTTTTTAAAAAATATTTTTACTGCAATAATTACCGATTATTATTTTCCTTCGGATACTGCTAAATACAACTATTTTGGATATGATAATAAAACAGGTCATATTGGAGAATTAGGATTAATATTTAATGGAACAAAAAAAATACCGCTTACGTTTAGTGCTTATGTAAATATACTGGGAAATGATGCACAAACATTAGGTGACAATCCGAATGATACAACAACATTTAATAAAGATACAGGCATTCAGTATTCTAATTATTTTGAATTGGCATACAGCAATACATTAAAAAATGTAGATTTTAATGTATTTGTTGGTTTTACTTTTAATAACCCGAAAGAAAAAAATATTAATACAGGATTTATTGGTGAAACCGGATTTTATGGAAATGGACCGGGCATTGTAAATTTGGGAATAAATATTTCAAAGTCTGTTAAAATTACAAATAATTATTCATTACCAATTACAGCTTCATTTATTACAAATCCACAAGCAGAAAAAATATTTTTGGTATTTGGAATATCATTTTAATACTTAATATAAACATTCAAAAAAAAAAATTATGGGTTTTGATACTGGAACAACGACTTTTATGATATTATCAACAAGTCTTGTTATGTTAATGACTCCCGGGTTAGCTTTTTTTTATGGCGGCTTGGCGAGTAAAAGAAATATTCTTGGTATAATGATGCAAACATTTGCATCTTTGGGTATAACCACAATGCTTTGGATAACATTCGGTTATTCTTTGTGTTTTAGTGGTGGCGAAGGTGGCATTATAGGTAATTTGGATTGGGCTTTCTTAAACGGCATACCTTTTAGTGAAGCTTACAGCGGAGCCGATGGACAATATCCTACTTATATTTTTATTGCATATCAAATGATGTTTGCAATAATTACACCGGCTTTAATTACAGGTGCATTTGTTAACCGTGTAACATTTAAATCATACTTAATATTTTTAGTTGTATGGCAAATTTTTGTTTATTATCCGTTTGTACATATGGTATGGGGAGGCGGATTACTTGCCCAGTGGGGAGTTGTTGATTTTGCAGGAGGTCTGGTTGTTCATGCTACAGCCGGTTTAGCTGCATTAGCTTCTGTTTTTTATGTTGGAAAACGAAAAACCGACACACAAGCTCCTCCTAACAGTATTCCGCTTGTAGCAATCGGAACAGGATTATTATGGTTTGGTTGGTATGGCTTTAATGCAGGCAGCGAACTTAAAGTTGACGATATAACCACATTAGCATTTTTAAATACCGACACAGCTGCATCTTTTGCAGCAGTTACTTGGTTAATTATAGAATGGGTTCATGTAGGAAAACCTAAATTTGTAGGATTACTTACAGGTTCTGTTGCCGGTTTAGCAACTATTACACCGGCTGCCGGTTTTGTTCCTCTTTGGGCTGCTATAATTATTGGTATTGCGGCATCAACAGTAGCATATCTTGCTGTTAATTTTAAAAACAAGCGAGGTTGGGACGATGCTCTTGATGTTTGGGGTGTACACGGAATGGGTGGTGTTACCGGAATGATTTTATTAGGAGTATTTGCATCATCATCCATTAATGGACAATCAGGATTAATCGAAGGAAATGTTTCTTTCTTTATGAAAGAAACAGTATCAGTATTAGGTAGTGCAATTTATGCTTTTATTTTTACTTACCTGATGTTAGCTCTTATAAATAAAATCACTCCTGTTAAAGTATCTGAATCAGAAGAACAAGAAGGATTAGACATTGCTATTCATGGAGAGAAAGCTTATGATGAAGGTACATTATAATTAAAATAAATAGTATAATTTTTAAGTTTTTATTCTATAATTTAAGATTTAAGTATCTAATTGTTACAATTATTAGTAAAAATAAGCGGCAGAAAAATTTCTGCCGCTTTGTTATATTATCCCATTAAATCAACAATCCACAGCTAATTTTTAATTCAAAATACATTATTATTAAAAAAATTATCCATTTGTTAAATTTTTAGTTTTACATAATAATAATATTGTCCTAAAATAAATAAAATACATATTTAATCATCCGCTTATTTCCTATTTAATAACATCATTTTAAAGTTTATAATTTATTCTGTATGAGCTTTTACTACAATTATTCTTTATATTTTATTTTATAAAACAAATTCTTGCAAACGCCATAACTTGCACGAAATGAAAAAGATAGCAATTCGGAAATTACCAATATTAAGTAATAAAATTGTAAATTTAAGGAGACAATTGATTTTTTAACTAAAAACATAATAAGATGGCTGATAAAATTTACAGGGTCAACATGAAAGACCTAAGTTTTAAAATTGAAGAAGTGCCGCAAGAGTGGTTAGCCCTTGGTGGAAGAGCTTTAACATCAACAATAGTAGCAGCCGAAGTAGATCCGGAGTGTCATCCGTTAGGACCAAATAATAAAATGGTTTTTGCTCCGGGAATGTTATCGGGGACACCTGCTGCTAATTCAGGAAGAAACTCTCTTGGCGGAAAAAGTCCGCTTACAGGAGGAATAAAAGAGAGTAATGTGGGAGGAACCAGTGCTCAAATTTTTGCTAAATTAGGGGTAAAAGCCCTAATTATAGACGGACTTCCGGAAGATGATTCTACATTTTATCATTTACATGTAACAAAAGAAAAAGTTGTAATTAATAAAGTTCCCGAATTAGTAGGAAAAAATAATTTTGAAGTTATTGACACTATGATGGCAAAATACAATAATAAAGTAGCTGTTATGTCAATAGGTCGTGCCGGAGAAATGAAAATGCTCATATCAAACATATCGGTAAAAGATCCCGAAGGAAAAATAAGAAGCCACGGACGCGGAGGAATGGGTGCTGTAATGGGCTCAAAAAAAATTAAAGTTATTACTGTGGATGCCGAAAATTACAAAGAAGCAACAATTATCGACAAAGAAAAATTTACAAAAGCCAATAAAGTTTTTGCAAAATCATTAATAGATCATCCTGTAAGCGGACAAGCATTATCAGCTTTTGGAACAAATGTTCTTGTGAATATACTAAACGAAGCAGGAGGTTTACCTTCAAAAAATTTCCGTTTAGGTAATTCTGAAAATGCAGAAGCAATTTCGGGTGAAACAATGGCTGAAAACATAAAAGCAAGAAACGGAAAAACAACTCACGGTTGTCATGCAGGATGTGTTATTCAATGTTCACAAGTTTATAACGATAATAAATCAGAATATTTAACTTCCGGTTTTGAATATGAAACTATTTGGGCATTTGGAGCAAATGCAGGAATAAAAGATTTAGATATTATAGCCAAAATCGACCATGTTATGGACGATATAGGAGTTGACTCAATAGAAACAGGTGTTACTTTTGCTTTAGCTGTTGATGCAGGTATTATTGATTACGGCGATGGCAATGCTGTTTATAAAATTCTTACCGAAGATGTAGCAAACGGAACACCACTGGGACGAGTAATTGGCAGCGGAACCGGAAATTTAGGTAAACTTTACGGATTGGTTCGTGTGCCTGTTGTTAAAAATCAAGGAATACCTGCTTATGACCCACGAGCCGTAAAAGGACAAGGTGTTACATATGCAACTACACCTATGGGTGCCGACCATACAGCCGGTTATGCAGTTGCTACCAATATTTTAAAAGTAGGCGGCTTTGTTGATCCGTTAAAAAAAGATGGTCAAATTGAATTATCGCGAAATTTACAAATAGCATCTACTTTTATCGACAGTACAGGTATGTGCGTATTTGTTGCTTTTGCAACACTTGATAATCCGGATAGTATGCCCGCATTGGTTGAAATGATTAATGCAAGATTTGGAAGTAATGTAACTGTTGATGAAATGATGCAATTGGGAGCAAAAATATTAAAAATGGAACGTGAGTTTAATAAAAATGCAGGCTTTACAAATGCTCACGACAGATTACCTGAATTTATGAAATATGAGGAATTACCACCTCATAATGTAATTTGGGACTTTACAAACGAAGAAATTGATTCATTCTGGAATTTCTAAAATGATACAAATAACCATAAAATTGTTTGCACATTATCGTCAAAACAAATTCTCTGTCAAAGAATTTAATTACAAAGATGATATTAAAATCAAAGATATTATTGAAAATATTGACATTAATATTGACAAATATCCCATTGGCATTATCTTAGTAAACGGAAAACATGCCGACGAGAGTTCAACAGTTAATGACGGTGATGTGCTTTCAATTTTTCCAAAAGTTGGAGGTGGTTGATTTTTATTGTTATGGATATAAAAACTTTTTTAAAGAAAAATAGTATTGACAATTTCATATCGTATTCTGTTCAAAAAAAAGCAGCAGATGTTTTTAATATCTCTTTTAGAGATGTTGAAAAAATAACATTAGAACAAGAGATAACTCCTTTGAGATACAAAAGAAATCAATCAACAATAGATATTAAAGCTCAAAAAATACTATTTAATTCACATGTTGTAATTATAGGATGCGGAGGACTGGGAGGATACATTGCAGAGATATTAACGCGTTTAGGTATAGGTAAATTAACAATATTTGATTTTGATATTTTCGAAGAACATAACTTAAACAGACAAAACTTTTCAACCATAGAAAATTTAGGAAAAGAAAAAGTAATAATTGTTAAAGAAAATCTTGAAAAAATTAATCCTGCAATTGAAATTATTGCCTTTACAAAAAAATTTGATGTTCAAACAGATTTTGATTTAATAAACAATGTTGATATTATTGTTGATGCTGTTGATAATCCCGAAACAAAACTAAAACTGGCTGATGTTTGCAAAAAAAAGAATATTAATTTTGTGCACGGTGCAGTTGCCGGAATGAGTGGTCAATTTATTACCAATAATACATTGGAAAACTTTTATCGAAATTCAGAGAAAGGAATTGAAAAAACTATTGGAACACCTGCTTTTTCAGTTTCCTTTGCCGCTACAATTCAAAGCACAGAAGTAGTGAAATTATTACTAAACACAGGTAATAAACTAAATAATAAATTTTTAATTACCGATTTGCTCGAATACGAATTTTTATTATTCTCTCTATAATAACAGTTTGTTAGATTTTTAGTTACGAATGTACTAATTTGTCAACTTACAAACAGTTGAATGGTGTAATGATATAATGATACAATGATTTAATGATATAATGATATAATGGTGTAATGATACAATGATTTAATGCGATAATGCAGAAATAAGCACGGAGGCTAGTTTACTCCGATTTTTTCGGAGAGCTTGTCGAAGCCGGATTAACAACGAAGAAAATGATATAATTATACAATGATACAATGGTTCAATGATGTAATGCAAAAATGCGATAATAAGTTGATAATGAATAATTGAAAATAAATTAGTGTTAATCAGTGTAATTTGTGGTTAAGAGTATAAAAGAAAGTAAAATTTTTATAAAATTAAAAGTATGAAAAAGTTTAATTTCAAATAGTCTAGCTTCTAATAGTCTAATTTCTAGCTTCTAACAGTATAAAACTCTTTGCGGTAAGATAAACCTGATTTTTTTAATATTTCAAAATAAGTTGAGATAGCTATTAGTATTTATTTGTGGACTAAAACTCTTTGTTTATTTAGTTAAAATAAATAACAAAGCATTTAAAATTAAAAAAATAATGTAAAAAGTAATTTTTTTTAATAAAAAGTATGGTTTTTTTAAAATAAGTTATATATTTGACATGCACTCTTCACT
>CAYRJP010000079.1:0-9195 GCA_964424425.1 uncultured Bacteroidales bacterium
TTGATAAAGTTATACATAAAGCAAAGTTTGAGATTACCGAAAAAGGAGCATCAGCTGCAGCAGCTACCGCTGTTACAATAATCAGGAAAACAGCAGTTATTAAAACAATAACATTTAATGCCAACCATCCGTTTATCTATTTTATTATTGATAATAAAACAAAAACAGTATTGTTTATGGGTAGATTATGCTCTATTGACAGTTAATTTTATTTTTTAATGGCAGTAATTTTATTGCCCTGTATTTTATCTATTTTTGCCACAACTGAGCCAATTAAAATATTTGCCACAACTTTAACGGGAATTTTTGCTTTGTCGTCGGATATCCATACTTGTAAATCTTCGCCTCCCGAAAAAATTGTTCCTTCAATCATTAGTGCCGAAAACTTACGACAACGATATGATAATGAGTCGTTTATTTCTACATTTTCTTTTCCAAGATAACGAAAATAAAGGTTGTATATTTTATTATCAACAAGCATTTTTAAAATTGTTGTATCGTTGCGGCGTAAATTTGAAAAATTAATATTTCGACAAGCATACACGGCTGTAAGCATATCATAAGTACATTTTTTCAATTTCAGGGTATCATTATATTTCGGAGTTTTACTGTTTTGAATAGTTGAATAAATTTTATTTTTATTATAATCAAAGAAATATGAATTATTTACGCTGTAATTTCCTTCGTTGGTATTTCTTGAAAAATATAACGATTTAAGTTCGGATGTATCCGATATCGACACGTAAGAATCGCGAACTTTAAAAATCCAATCGTAACCGGGCAGCGATCTCCCTTTACTTATGTATTTATAAGCAGGCTTATTATTGTAAGTAATTGTTTTTACCGAAAATGTTACTTCTGCCGCATTAAACCATAAAAAACCGAGTTTGTAATAAACATTATACGAAACCTTTTCACCCGATGAAAAGCACCTGTTTTTATAATAACATTGTCCGAATGAATTTACAGATAACAACATTACAAAAACAGACAAAAGAAATAGTTTTTTATATTTAAAAAATATATTCATAACAGCTTATTTATTGCTTTTCTCCTTTATCTTTCAAGAAACATAAACCTATAAAATCTATTGTTTGCTGAACGGGAGTGTATGAAAAGTTGATATGATTCTTTATTTTTTCTCCCGAATAGCAATCTTTTGAATGACTTATGCGATGTGTATGATAAGTAATTTTACGTTGTTTGTTTAGTATAAAACTACCGGCAGCATCAAGTCTGTAAGCCAAGCCCGTAATAAATTTTGATGCTTTTACATAAGGAGCTTTTACATTTATTGACAAAGCAATTTTCTCAAAAAACTGTTTATACGACAATGTTTCGGCAGCCAAAATAAATCTTTCGTTTATAATATTTGAGTTCATAAGAGAAATCATAGCTGCGGTTACATCTCTTACATCTACATACGATGTTGTTCCTTCGGTATAATATTTCAACTTGTTTGCCACAAGCGAAAAAAGCTGCGGACTTCCGGTATTCCAATCGCCTGCGGCAAGAATTACCGCCGGATTTACAATTATGGCATCAAGTCCTTCGGCTATTCCCCGCCAAACTTCCATTTCAGAATAATATTTACTTAGCGAATAAGGCGACTTTTTTGTATAAATCCAAGGAGTATCTTCATCAATACAATGTCCGTTTAATTTATTTCCCAATGCTCCGATACTACTTACATGACACAGTTTCTGCACATTTTTTTCGATACAAATATTTACAATATTTGCCGTGCCCGTAATATTTGTTTCTTCAATAAGTTGAGAATCGGCTTTGTTAAAAGATATTTTTGCTGCACAATGATAAACTTTTGCTTTAAAAGGAACTACATTATTAAGTGATTCTAAATTTGTTATATCCCCATAAACCCACTTTACTCTATTTACAATATTATCAACATTATCGGTATAAAAAGATATTAATTCTTTAAATTTCTCAATGGATTTTTCACCTCTGATTAAAGCTGTAACATCTTGATTATCTGATATTAAATCGAAAATCAATCTTGCTCCTACTATTCCCGAACCTCCGGTTACAAAGTTCATAAATTATGTTTTTTAAAATATAAAAAATACTCAAGGGTAAAGTTAAATTTTTGCTATTAATATAAAAAAATTTATACCTTTAACTGATAATCTCTTTTTTATAAACTTACTACAAAAATATTTGCTATGAAATTAATTCTACTATCGCTTATTACTCTACTTTTTGTTACAAGCGGTTTTTCACAATTTTATAATAATGAAAAAAAGACAGCCTCTACAAAAATGAATTTTGTTGCAAGCCCCGAAACAGAAAACTATGATATTATTTATCAAAGAATATACTGGGAGGTTAACCCTGCGGTTTTATATATTAAAGGTAAAATAACTTCTCATTTTAAAACCAAAGAGAACAATTTTTCAACTGTTTATTTTGATATCATTAATGCCTTAACTATTGACAGCGTTAGATATAAAGATGAAAACATTACTTTTACGCATAATAATAATTTATTAAAAATTTCATTGCCAAATGCTCTTTCTGCCGAAACTCTCGACTCAGTAACCGTTTACTATCAGGGAGAACCTGAAGCTGTTACAGGATTCGGATCTTTCAGTAAAGATACTCATGCGGGAACTCCTGTGTTATGGACATTATCGGAACCTTACGGAGCTCGTGAATGGTGGCCATGTAAACAATCGCTTACCGATAAAATTGACTCAATAGATATTTATATAAAAACACCAAAAGAGTATAAAGTAGGGTCAAACGGCGTTTTAATGTATGAAAATATTGACGGAGATTATAAAACAACATACTGGAAACATCGCTATCCTATTGCTGCATATTTAGTTGCCATTGCCGTTACAAACTACGAAGAGTTTTCGTATTATGCTAAAGTTAATGCCACCGATTCGGTTGAAATTCTTAATTATGTATATCCCGAAGATTTAAATGATGTAAAAGACCCAATAAAATTCACCGTTAATGTGATTGAACTTTACAGTAATCTTTTTATTCCTTATCCTTTTGCCAAAGAAAAATACGGACATGCCCAATTTGGTTGGGGCGGTGGTATGGAACACCAAACAATGAGTTTTATGGGAACATTTAATCTTGGTGTTATTGCTCATGAACTTGCACATCAATGGTTTGGCGATTACATTACTTGCGGAAGTTGGCAGCATATTTGGGTAAACGAAGGTTTTGCCGTTTTTTGTGAAAACTTAACACAAGAACATCTGTTTTCAGACCAATGGATAAATTGGAAAAAAGGAAGAATAGAATATATACTGGCGAATGCAAAATCAGGTTCGGTGTTTTGTGAAGACACAAATAATGTAAACAGAATATTCAGCTATCCTCTTACTTATATTAAAGGTGGTATGATTATTCAAATGCTTAGAAATCAAATTGGCGACGAAGCCTTTTTTACCGGTATAAAAAATTATTTGAATGATACCGATTTTGCAAGTAAATTTGCTGTTGCCGAAGATGTTCAACATTTTCTTCAAGAAGCAGCTGATACAAACCTTACACAATACTTTACCGATTGGTATTACGGACAAGGCTATCCCGAATATTCATTTGCATGGTCGCGAAATAACAATAATACTGTAAGTATTAATATATCTCAAACAACAGCTAATTCGGCAGTATCGTTTTTTGCATTAAGAGTTCCCGTATTGCTAAAAGGTGACGACAATGAAAAACTTGTATATTTTCATAATACAGAGAATAATCAAACTTTTACATATAATCCGGGATTTAAAGTTACAAGCATTGTTTTCGACCCTGAATATAATGTTATAGCTCCACATCCGGCAAATATTGACTTTGTTGATGATATAAACAATATAAGTCAAAATATTGAAATAAAATTAATGCCTAATCCTGCTAAAACAAATATTTCAATTATATCGTCAGGAGTATGTATTAAAAAAATAATGATTTACGATATTTCAGGAAAAAATGTCTATCGTAAATCTATAAGAAAACACAGTGATACAGCCAATATTAATATTTCAAATTTTAATGAAGGTCTGTATTCAATTAACATATTATTAGAAAATGATAAAATTGTAAGGAAACAATTTGTGAAAAAGAATTAACAATAACAATTGCCCTGTTTAAAATATTTTAAATAGGGCAATTACCTATACACTCAATAATTTTGGCAAAATTTTCATGTTTTAAAGAGTAGTAAGCAAATTTTCCCTTTTTCTTTGAAATAAGTATGCCTTTATCTTTTAAAATACCAAGATGATGTGAAGTGATTGATTGTTCAATATTTAGTTTATTGTAAATCTCACTAACAGAAAGAGATTGTTCTTTTTCGAGTAAATCTACAATAGCTATTCGCATAGGATGAGCAATTGCTTTAAGCATATTAGCAAAATTTTCAAGTTTTTCAATATCTAATTTCTCTATCCTCATCTGTATATATTTAAATTTTAACTATTTTTTTGTATTATTAAATTATTGATTTATAAATAATTACAACGTATTAACAAATATAACTATGCAAATATATTAATTTATTATTAAACTAATAATTAATACATCGTCAACTTGATAATTATCACCTTTCCATTTATAAAATTCGTTTTCAATAAACAAACCTTGTTCTTCGGGTAATAATGCAGCAGCTTTAATAAAAGTATCTTTTAATTTTTGCCGTTTCATTTTATTACCGGTTTTACCTCCAAACTGGTCTTGATATCCGTCGGTAAACATAAAAACAGTATCGTTCTTTTCAAGACTTAACGATGTTGATGAAAAAGGTCGTTCATTAGCTTCGAAAAATCCGACAGGCATTTTATCGGGTTTAAGTTCTATTAAGTTGTTATTACGAATAACATAAATAGGATTCATGGCTCCGGCATAATCAAGCTGATAATTTTCAATATCAATAGATACTACAGCCATATCCATACCATCATTCGATACCTTATTATTTTCATCTTGATGCAAATGGGTAATAATATTTTTCCGCATACGATTTAAAATAATATCGGGAGCAACAAAACCTTTTTCATTAACAATTTTATTTAAAAACGACATTCCTATCATACTCATAAAAGCACCCGGCACACCATGTCCGGTAGAATCGGCACAAGCAACAACCAAACGGTTGTTTTTGAATGTTGTCCAATAAAAATCACCGCTTACAATTGATTTTGGTTTAAGAATATAATAACTGTCTTGATAAAAATCGTTAATAATAGAAAAAGACGGCATCATTGCTTGTTGAATTTGTTGTGCATAAGCAATACTTTCCGTTATATCTTTATTTTTCTCCAACAATTCGTTTTCTATTTTTTTAAGTTTCGAAATATCTGAATCAATTGCAATCATTCGGTATATTTTTCCTGACTCATCTAAAATAGGAGTTAAAGTTGTTTGTATCCAAATATCTTTTCCGCATTTTGTTTTATGTAACGATTCAAATGTTATGGGTTGTTTATCACCATACCAGACATTTACAAGTTGTTGGATATTTACATTGGCATTATTACCCAAAATATTTATATGCTCTTTTTTCTGAAGATCTTCAAGTGTGTAACCAAACATTTTAGTATAACCTTCGTTTACCCAAATCACATATCCTTCGGTGTTCATTATTTTTATTCCGCTATCGGTTTCTCTGGCTACAATAGATAGTTTTTCAAGTTCTTCATTTACTTCCATCAGGTATTGTTTTTGAACTTCTATTTCCTCTTTTTGTTGTTCAATTTTTAAGTTTTTTCGAAGCAAACGTTTATTATCTTTACGTTTCTGATACAAAAAAGCACTTATCAATATAGCAACTCCTACCAATAACAATGTTAATATAATACCCGAAAAAATTAAGATTTTCTGTTTTGCAACAATTGCTTTATTTTCTAATATCTTTTGTTCTTGTATTTTACGCTCGTTTGTAAGTGTATTTATTACTATCTCTTTTCGTCGTGATTCAAGCTCCGACTGTAAAATATTTATCTCGTAAGAGTTAATATAATTAGCAATGGAATCTTTTAAACTTATGGCAATTGTTTGATTTTGAAGTGCTTTTTTATAATTACCGTTTGCTTTGTAAATATCTGTCAACATTAACCGGCAATCTATTTTTGTATAAATATCAACATTCGCAGAACAATATTTTATTAGTTGTTTTTTTAAATAAAAAGCACTATCCGGCTTGTTGGTAAGTAAATAAATAGTAGCTCTGTTTTTAATATATTCATATTGTAAATTCAACTCTTTTTGAGAAAAAACCGAAGATTTAACAGTATTTAAAATTAAATTTGCCGAATTGTATTTTTGAGTTAAGTAGTAATATTGAGCTATTTTAAGATTTGTTTTTAAAACTCCTTTCGGACAATATGATTTTTTGTAAAAAATAACAGCATTATCAAAATTAGTTTTAGCTTGTTTCAATTTATTCAATTTAATTTCAGAACGCCCTATTTCATAGCTCATCGACGCTATAAGTCGTGTATCATTAATTTTTTTATAAATATTCAATGCATCGTTAAAACAAGTTACGGCATTATTGTAATTTTTCTGATTGTAATATATTTTACCGATACAACATAATATTGTAGCGTAATTTCTGTTGGTGTTAGCCTTGCCTGAAGCCTCAAGAGCTTTATAAAAATAAGCAAGTGCATTTAAATAATTTATCTGTTTATGAAAAGATATTCCTACATTTTTATAATATTCACTTAACAAAATAGTATCCGAATGTATTTGCTCAATTTTTGAAAAAGCTTCATTTAATATTTCATCGGCAGTATCATAATTTTTTAGTTGTATATAACAAAAACTCTCTTTTAACAATACTTTTGTATAAAACTTTTTATCGGTATCATCAGAAATAAGTTCTTTAACTTGCCGTAAATATTCAAGAGCTTCAAGATATTGCTCACTAAAAATTTTTACCTCTGCAAGTTCAAATTTTGCATAAGCAATATTTTTTGATTTAGCAACTTTAAGTGCTTTATTAAAATAATATTCTGCCTGTGAAAATTCGTATTTATGTAAATAAAATTTACCTGCTATTATAAATGCATTATATCTTACTTTATTATTGTGTGATTTTTCGGCTTCGGAAATTATTTTATTGATATTATTTATTACGACAGTTTCATTTTGATACAAAAAACTATCAAAAATATTAAGGTCAATATTATAATCGTTAACAGCACTATTTTTAATAAAATAGCTAATGCTGTCAATGTCGGTTAACTCTGTAAATGCAGATGATTTATTTGTTATACTGCTTAAAACAACAAGAGTAAAAACAAAAATTAATACTTTCAAAACACCAAAATTTTTAAGGCATCAAAATAACTATTTTAATTTAAAAACAATATCTCTTTAATTTTTTTTAAACTTTAAATTTTATTTCCTACAACAGTTATTTTCTTGCTGTTATTGTTTGTTTTAAGCTAAAATCTTTTAATTGATTGATTATTAATCATTTTATACTTTATAATTTAATATTAAAAATATAATGCTGTCATTTTCAAAAATAATGACAAAAATATTTTTATTTATTTTGCATTTTATTGCACAAAAAATCTGATTATGATAATTACAGGTAATTTACTTAAAATGACAGCTGTAGCAGAAACTCCAATTAACTATTTTCTGCTTTTCGACGAAAAAAAATATTGTATAAACGATTTTTTGAAAAAAAAGATAACAATAAAATTTGAACATCAAATTAATTGTATAAACTGCGGCAAAAGCATAAAAAAAACTTTTTTCCAAGGTTATTGCTATAATTGTTTTTCCACACTTCCGCAAACCGACCCGGGAGTAATAAATCCCGAACTTAATTGTGCCCACGAAGGAATTTCGCGAAATATGGAGTGGTCAAAAAAATACGATTTGGTTGACCATTTTGTTTATCTTTCGGTTACCGATGCCGTTAAAGTTGGTGTAACCCGCATTATGAATATTCCGTCGCGATGGATTGACCAAGGTGCCGAATATGCAATAAAATTTGCAAAAACACCCTATCGCCAACTTGCCGGAATTATTGAAGTTGAAATGAAAAACTACCTTAACGATAAAACCAATTGGCGAAAAATGCTTTCGAAAAGTATTACCGATATTCCCGATTTGTTGGATTTAAAAGAACAATATGCCGCATATTTACCTGAAGAGCTGCAACAATTTATTTGCGACGACGATGAAATTACAAAATTGGAATATCCGGTAATTAAATATCCCGAAAAGATAAAATCAATAAACTTAGACAAAACAGATGATTTTTCAGGCATTCTCACAGGAATAAAAGGGCAATATCTTATTTTTGACGACGGGCATGTTTTTAATATCAGAAAACATAACGGATATAAGGTTTCTATTGAAATTTATTAATACTTTTACCTTATATTTTTATAAAAATGGCTAAGATTGTAAAATTAAATATTAAACCTGACTTTGACTTTGTTTTAATAGCATTGGTAAGTTCAGAACCACTATACAGAATCGGTTGGTTGATAAACGAACATATCAATATTCAACTGAAAGAAGTTGAACCGATAAATATTATTCACAGCAAACGCCAAATTAATCAAGAGTTTCAGCGTTTTGCTTTTATTAACGATACCGAAACATATTACTTGGTAAATAATAAAAGTGAAAACGGTGTTTTAATCGAAGAACAAAAGCAAGTTGATTTTTGGTTGAAAATTGAAAGTTTAAATCAAATTAATTCTGCCGATTTAGTAAAAAATATTAAATCGATAAAAGACATAAACTTAGCCTTTATTGTTGATCCAAGTTCATTAAAATCAAAACAAAAACTAATATCTTTTGATTCTGAATTTGAAGATAGTTAATTGAATTGTTAACTGTAAATATTTGAATTTATTGATTTATAAATAGTTAAACAGTAATAACTTTTACATAATTATCTGTTTAACAATCAATAAATTATATAAACTTAGGCTCTAGGTTTGATATAATATCCCTTTAAATCTTCTCAAAGAGATACCGTTTTATAACAAACTATAACTATCTAATTTTTAATATATAAAAATATAGAATTATTACTAAAAATTTAAGTAAAACGCTATCATTTTATAGTATTTCTTACATCAAACTCAAGATTTATATGTTCTACCACTAATTTAGTGGACAATTAAAAACTAAATATCCAAACCTTCCAGGTTTTAAAAACCTGGAAGGTTTAATAATTATCTT
>CAYRJP010000080.1:0-1813 GCA_964424425.1 uncultured Bacteroidales bacterium
ATTATTTTTCACCTATAATAAGCCAAGCCTCACCAAGTCCTCTCATATATAATTTACATTCTAAGTTAAAAGGTTCTTTAGCAAGATATTTTCTAAGATTACTAACAAATTTCTTTGTATCCATAGCCCTTTGTTTTCCTTTACGTTCATAAAACATAGGAATTCTAACTTGTTCAAATTTCATAAAATTTGCAGATTGATCAGATAAACTAAATCTTCCTTCTACTGTATTATCTGCCATCCAATCTTCAATATACACATTTAACTCTTCTGTTTCTCCGTCAAGGTCATACTCTTCTTCTAAATCTATATCAGCACTACTCCATACTTTAATTTGTATTTTAACTTCACGTCCGTTGGTAAACATATCCTCAAAATAGGACATCAATCTACCGTTGAACTCGTCCATATGGCTAAGAACAGCCTCTTCAAGAAGAAGTTCGGGAGCTGCTGCGGTACTTGGTTGCCCTGTTCCCGATGCACTTGCTATATTTTTTCCGGTATAAGCATCAAGTCCGTTTAGCGTAAAAGTAATGTATTTTTTAGGTCCCATTCTTTTAATTTGAAAGTCCAAATCCATAATAATATCGGCTTTGGCAACTCTTTTCAATGCATCAATAGGCGATTCTGCAAGTTCATCACCCGATTTGCTCATCATCATGCTGTTTTCAGCTTCTTCTGTTGCCAAATTTTTCAATTCTTGTTCAAGGTCTTTCAAAGGGAAACCTCTGTCTGCCATAATACCACTCATTTTAGAAATAACAAGACGCAAATCGGCATCATTTTGTAAAGCTGCTTTATAATCAGGCAGAACAACCTTTGTTCCTTGATTATCAAACTCTATTTTATAACCTTTGCTTATACATAATCTGTCGCTGGGGACAACCATAATAGTAGGTTTTTTTGCATGTTGAGCAAATACTGAAAATGTAAAAACACTCAATAATATAATAGATAATAATTTTTTCATTGGTATTAATTTTTATGTTGTTAATTTATAATAAAATTATATTTTAAAATCCTGAGTTTAAACTCCTTGCTATTCCTTCTTGTTCTAAATACTTACGAAGTTCATCAAAAGCTATTGAAACAACAACGCCACATTTGTATGTTTTTTTGTTTACTTTAATGCGGTCAGAACCTGACGGGGGTGCATCGGTACTTAAATTTACATACTGTAAATACTTACCTCCGGGAGCAAAAAAGTTTTCAAAAAACTCGGCATGCTTTTCAGATGCATTTTTATCGGTTACAATGGCAGGAGTTGTAGCTGCTGCTCCGTTACTTGCTGCGGGAAAACCTCTGAAAATAGCACATGCTACTGCTAATTTTTTAGCATTTCTTACTGCATCTTCGGGTTTTTTACCATATCCCCAAACTTTAACAAGTTTAGTTCCGTCAACACCTACGGCTACAGTTGCTACTTCGTAATTATACGAACTGTTATACTCCATTTTACGCACTTTGTTTCTACTTTGTGCATTACTAACAGATACAGCCATTAATACAAAAGCTGTCATCAAAAATAGATACTTTGTCATTTTTTTCATTGTTTATAGGATTTAATTAATTTTTTATTTAAAATTCTATTCTCAAGCCTATGTCTATTGACAATCCTTTTCTATTGTCAAAAAAATCAGTATATTTTTTATCTTGAAATTTACTCATATCAAATATATTTCTTTGCTTAGTATAAGTATAAGGAAATGGCATTATATAATTAAAACTACTGTAAAATTGCAAAAAATATGTTAAATTAAAAGTAGCATTTATACCACAATTAAAATAATCTGTCCCAATAAAATCATCGCTT
>CAYRJP010000080.1:1913-3152 GCA_964424425.1 uncultured Bacteroidales bacterium
CCTACTGCCGAAGCCATTCTTGCAACATTAAATTCTACTTTACCCCAACCGCCGCCTATTTCACCTATTGAGTATCCTCCCGACAAGCCTATTCCAAAATCATTTTTTTGATACAACTCCATTCCCGATTCAATATTTTTACCGGCAGTTTGATAAAAAGTTGAAAAATTATTATCGTTTGCTGTTGCAACCTTTCTGTTATCTATTGATTTTTTTACTCTTACCACTCCTTTTCGGGTACTTATTATTTTACCTTGTTTATTTTGTTTATAATTCAAAACAAAGAATCTGTCATCTGTTTTCAACCCTTCTTTTTTACCTATCTTGGCTCTTATTGGTTTTACTTTATAAATTGGAGCTTTAACTTTAAAACTTTCAATAAATCTTTCACTTTTTTTAATACAATTAGCTAAGCCTGTATTTATCATTTTTTGAAATAATTCATCTTTTGTCAGTTGACGTTGTCCTGCCAAAGGATGTCCCTGTTTGTATTGTGAGCCATCAGCTTCAGCTTTAACAACAGCAACAAATTTTATCGGAAAGTTCATTCTGTCAAAACGCTCTTTTTTTATCTGTTTTATTGAATCAGAGTCGTCTTCATATATCCACAAATCATCGTAAAAAATATCTAACAGCGAATCGTTAAAATTTAATTTATAAAGGTAACCGTAAACATCTCCCATCCAACCTGTTTTAACACGGCGAACAGGAGTGTAATTTTTATCCATACTCTCAGCAAGAGCTCTTTTAGCTACATCTCTTCTGTTGTAAATTTGTTGCATTGTTAAAATATTGTCAAAAGCCAATACAAAAATATAGCTCTTATTTACTAATGATTCACCTGCATCCATTAAGGTTGCTATGCCAATCTTTTTTGCCGATGCTTTTGCCATTTCATCAGAAGTTGCATCGTATAAACCTCTATTGTGTACTAACTCCATATTGAACATTCCTGTAATAGAATCTCGCATAAACCATTTTGAAACTATTTGCGAAGCTACTTTTTCTTTTTGCAACTCAGATAATATATATGCTTGATTATTTGGCACCGACAATACTCTATTTTTAAGTAAATTATTATCGAATTTATCGGGTACTTGTATGTTTTTTGATGCTCTAACTATATCATTATCATACTGTCCTCCTTTATTTAAAACATAAACAGACAATGCATTTCGTGTATATTTTTGAGCCTCTGCTTTTAAAGTAAAAAATACTGCAATAAAAACAAAAAATATA
>CAYRJP010000080.1:3252-9123 GCA_964424425.1 uncultured Bacteroidales bacterium
CCTAAATCAAAAGACAATCCGCTTCTGTTTTTAAAAATATCGGTATAATATAACTCATTATTATCAACATTTTTCCACGAATTATCATCTTTATCAGTTGCATAACCAATGGGTCCATAAAGGTTTGCTGTTCCCATCAGTTGCAACCAGTAAGTTACATTTAATGTCATATAAGCCCCGAAATTTACAAATTCCGTTGCAAAATAATCATCAGAATCGTAACTATTATCTTCCATATAATCTCCACATAAAGCTGTTTCTTGTCCGTATCCCAAAAGAAAAGCTAATGAAAAATGGTGAGCAAAATACCAACCTTTTGATATACCTATTTGCCATCTTGCAAAACTTACATCGTACTTTGTATTATTATCATTTATGTGTATAATATACTCTTTATCTTGCCAACCTCCTGCTGCATAAAACTTTAACTGTGTTATTCCCAAATCCATTCCTGCATACCTGCCTGCTAATACAGAAAGATTAGCTTCGCCCTTAACAAAAGCTCCTCCTATTTCACCTGTTGATATACCGGTTGATACTCCAAATCCAAGGTCGTTTCGTTGTTGTAACAACATACCCGACATAAGACTATGACCAGCTGTTTGATAAAATGTTGTATATAACTTCGAATTACCGGTTGCTTTTTGTCTATTATCAACAGCTTTTTTTGCTCTAACCACACCTTTACGTACAGCTTTTGTTTCGCCTTTTTTGTTTTGCTCTAACTCTATTACAAAATAACGATAATCTGTCTTCACTCCTTCTTTTTTTCCTATTTTTGCCCTTAGAGGATGAGTTCCGTATAAAGGTGTTTTTACTCTAAACTCTTCTACTTTACGTTCTACATCATAAAGAATAGAACTCATACCTGTATTTATCATCTTTTGAAAAAGTTCTTCTTTGGTAAGCTGACGAGGAGGAGCTAAAATTTCACCTGCATTATATTGCGAACCATCTGCCTTTCCTTTTAATGTAATAACAGATGCTAAAGGAAAGTTCATCTGCTCAAATTTAGCTTTTTTTTCTGCAATAACAGCTTCATCATCATCATCGTATATCCATAAGTCATTATAAAAGATATCTACTATTGAATCATTAAAATTCAAACGATAGATATAAGCCTTAACATTGCCTTTCCATCCGTTTTTTCTGCGTTTAACAGGTTCATATTTATCGCCCATTATTGCTCTTTTTGCTGCATCCTGAGCATCATATATTTGATCCATTGTTTTAATATTGCTAAACTCAAGAACCATTATATAACTATGATCAATAAGTATTTCTCCTGCATCTTTAAGTTTTGCCATTCCTAATTTACTGCCCGATGCTTTTCTCACTTCATCATCGGTAGCATTATATAAACCTCTTTTATGAATTACTTCCATGCTAAATCTACCGGAATCATCACGGGCAAACCACCTTGCTAAAATATCATTAGGTATTTTTTCATTAATAAGTGCCGATTGAATAGCTTCTTCATTTGATTGTCTTGCTGTTATTGTGCGTTTAGACAATAAATTGTTATCAAATTTATCAGGTATAAGAATTCCTGATGATGCCTGTTCCAAATCATTCATATATCTATTATGATTGTTTAGAATAAGCACTGTTAAAGCATTTCTATTATACTCTGTAACTGCCGGTGCTACTTTACTTTGAGACTCTGCATCACCCTGTCCTTTTACAAAAATAAAAGAATAAACAATCAACATTAATAA
This sequence comes from uncultured Bacteroidales bacterium, assembly GCA_964424425.1. Lineage (GTDB taxonomy): Bacteria > Bacteroidota > Bacteroidia > Bacteroidales > SZUA-534 > GH45. Next base: position 4,971 of record CAYRJP010000080.1, read on the forward strand.
TGTAATTTTCTTCATGTTAAAATAATATAATTATGTTTACTATAGATTTATAGTTTCAAATATACAAATTATGTTTTATTTATGTAATAATAACTCTTATATATGAGTGTTAATTTAGTATTCGCACTTAATTATTTAATATCTGATTATTATCTTTGTAAGATACCTTGTAAACAATATGATGCAAATCATTTTTTTTATGATTTGTATCAGAAAAAAAGACTGTGCAAAGCATAATGTTTTTTTTGGTTTGTATCAAATATTTTATCTATATTTGTATCACAAAAAGGTTATAGTTCTTTGAAATGCTTGTCGGAAGGTCACTTCTTTATACTGTATGACTATAACCTCTCTTCTTTTAGGGCTACAGTAATTTTTTTTCATGGGTTAATTAATTTGGTTGAATAATATTGGACAATAACCTCCCGGCAAGCTTTCTTTTTTCTCTTCTCTTTTTTATTCCTCTCTAAATTTATTTTAAATGATGTTAAATTTTAAATTACTTTTGTATTTTATACAATATTTATTATGCACTTATAATAGTTACAAATAGTTTAATATTAAATTTTTATTAAGTGAAAAAACAGGATATTGATAAAATAAATAAATTATCTCAAGCAGGTATTCCTTTTTTATTTATAATAAGTTTTAATGGTAAATCTGTAATTATTAAAAAACTTACCGATATTAATCCCGATAAAATATTATACTCCATAAATAAATATAATAATTTATCATCCAATATAAAAACAGATAAAAAAGTTAATTTTGAAAAACAACCCGTATCATATACTGAATATTACAAAGCTTTTTCAATAGTTCACAAACATTTAACACAAGGAAACTCGTATCTGACAAATCTCACATTTGAAACTCCAATAAAAACAAATCTTTCATTAAAAGAAATTTTTTTACTAAGCAATGCTCCTTATAAATTACTATACAACAATGAGTTTGTTGTTTTTTCACCTGAAATTTTCATTAAAATAGAAGAAGATAAAATCATGAGTTTCCCAATGAAGGGTACTATTGATGCCAATATTCCCGATGCTGAAAATATTATATTAAATAATAAAAAAGAAACTGCAGAACATGCTACCATTGTTGATTTAATCAGAAATGATTTAAGTATTATTGCCGAAAATGTAAGAGTTGACAAATACCGATACATTGATACAATAAAAACCAATCAAGGAAATATTTTACAAGTAAGTTCTCAAATAAGCGGAATACTTAATAAGAATTATAATAAGCATTTGGGCAATATTATCAATAATCTGTTACCTGCCGGAAGTATTAGTGGTGCTCCTAAACAAAAAACTATAGAAATTATCTCTGAAGCAGAAACTTACAACAGAGGTTTTTACACAGGAATTTTCGGTATTTTTGACGGGAAAAATCTTGACTCGGCTGTTATGATAAGATTTATTGAGAAAAGAGATAGACAACTGTTTTTCAAAAGCGGCGGTGGCATTACCGTAAATAGCAATTCCGCCGATGAATATAATGAAATGATACAAAAAATTTATCTGCCTTTTTCAAAATCTCATTAAAGTGACGGACACGGTATTGGTTTAAATTTCTTTTTATACTCTATTTCAAATTTGTAAATTAAAGATATTTCGTGTGAGCCACCCGTATTTGTAATCAATCGTGATACTGTAAAATCATAACTGTATCCAACACTTAATCCTTCATATTTAACACCTGCAAATAATGCAATAGCATCACGACGAGAATATTTTTTTATAAAAGGTAAATCTCTATACCAAACTCCTAAAATAAGTGGCGAATAACTCCAATATAAGCCTAAATCAAGTTGATCAGATTTCCCTTGATGTCTGTAAGTACCGGCTATAGTAATATGTTGACGTTTAGTACTTAATAATCTTTCAACTTTATAAATACGATAACCTCCGAAAAGAGTATATTTTACCGGCAATCTTTGTTCTAAATCAGTAAAAGATATATTTGGCGATGTTAGATGATCGACTGTAATACCAACCCACATATTATGAGATATTAACAATCCTGATATAGAACCATCAAAATTTTGAACATCTCTAAACTCTGAACCTAAAACAGGCTTTACACCTCCTGTTTCCAATTCACTTGAAAATATCATTTTATTATAATCAATACTTCGTTGAATATAAGAAAAAGAAACTCCCGGTCTAAAATATGTTTTCCTGTTTATTTTAACATTATACGAATATGATATACCTGCTGTAAGACTTGATAAACTTGCCGAACCTATTCTATCGGTAATAAGTATTACTCCCAAACCACTATTTAATGGTGATACATTTACATCAAAAGCAAAACTTGCAGTAACTAACTTGCCCGGCATTTTAGGCCATTGATCTCTGTAATTTAATGATGCTCTATATCCCTCAACAGCCCCTGCAAATGAAGGTGACTGATATAACGGATTTGCATAAAACTGTGTAAACTGTGGGTCTTGCTGTCCAAATAACGTTTGATAAAAACAAATAAATAAAATTGCTAATATTATGGTTAAGTTTTTCTTCATTAACTATGGTTTAATGATTATTAATTATCAATCTATTATTTTCTTATTAAAGTTACATCTCCTGCTTTTTTAAACGGAACATCATTCTCAAATTTACCTTTTGCTTTCCAAAAATAAACATCTTGCCCTAATTTATCACCGGTATTTCCATATCTTCCGTTCCAACCTATTTTTACATCATCGGAATAAAATACCTGTTCACCCCAACGATTAAAAACCCACAATTCATAATCTCTTACTCCTTCCCAAACGGGATGAAAAACATTATTATCAGCATCCGGTATTGAATAACTGCCATCTTCAGGACTTTCAGCCGATGGTAAAAATGCATTCGGGAACATGATATATCCTTCTCCACTCACAGTAACAGCATTTGCTACAGTAACTGAATCGACACATCCGTGTTTTGTTGTTGCAACTAATTTTACATCAAAAACTCCTTCCCAAGTATATTGGTGCCAAGGATTTATTTCATTTGATGTTCTTCCATCTCCAAAATGCCACATATATGTTTGTTGCTCGGCAAGATAAGTAGTATTAAAGAACTGTACCGGCTGATCGGGCAACATTACAAAATCCGGACTAAACTCAAAATTTGGTTCCGGCAAAGCAAATACACTTACTTTAGTTGTATCAATATAATTTCCGCCATCACCTTTAATACTTACTGTTGCTATAAATATCCCCGAAGTGTTATATGTATATATGGGATTTACTTCACTTGATATTCCTCCATCACCAAATGTCCATCGTATTGAATTGGTGTATCCGTATTCATAAGATGACTTAAATTCTACATTAAGAGGAACACACCCCATAGGGTTGCGTTCTACTATATTGATAAGAGGATTTGGCGGCATAATTGTTACTATTTGCCAAATAGAATCTGTACAATGTGCACTGTATGCTTTTAACCAAACTTTATATGAAAAATCATTTTCTTTTGGTCCCCAACCATAATAACTGTACGAATGTATTTTATTTTCATTTGTTGATGTTTCACCATTTCCATAATCCCATAAGAATGTCCATGGTCCCGGTTTTACTTTATTTTCAAAAGTCATTATTGTATCAGGATAAGTGATAACAGGCTCTTGAACAAAAAATTCAGCATTGGGTGATAAATAAACTGTTATTGTATCTCTAAATACACTTGAACATCCGTAAGGAGATTCCACTCTTAAAGTTACAGGATATCGTTGATCATTATCCGTTTCATTTACATACCTGTAAGTAGGATTTTTCAATTGAGAAGTTGCTCCTGTTCCAAAATCCCATTTAAATACTGTTGCTGCTGCATTCGATGTATTTAAAAAACTTACTTGATGTGGTGAACAGCCTGCTGTATCTGCAGGATCATAATAGGTAAACGATGCATTTGTCTCTGGATAAACATTTATTAATTGCGTAATAGTATCTTTACAGTGTAATCCTGTTTCTATAATTAATTCAACATGTCTCTCATCTACAACATCTGTATTATTTATATATTCAGGATACTCTGTTGTAACATCTACTGTTGTTTTTGTTTCCCCATTATCAAAATCCCAATAAAATATTAATTCTGTTCCCTTTGAAACATTTTCAAGTTGAGCTGTCAATGGTGAACATCCTCTGTCT
>CAYRJP010000081.1:0-9104 GCA_964424425.1 uncultured Bacteroidales bacterium
AAATATACTGTTCGCGGTAGTCCCGGTCCGTAAATATATCCCGGGTCACGGTCAACTCCACTGTCAAAATCGGTTTGATACGAATTAAAAATATTTTTCATCCCGCAGCTGAGTTGCAATGTAGTTCCGTTGAGTTTTATGTTGTATGCAGCTTTTATTCCCGCATCAAAAAACTCTTTTGATGTTCGCAACTCACCGTCTTCGGGTGCATTTACACCAAAATAAGGAACAAGCATTTTACCTGTATAAGTACCCGATGCCGAAATACTCAATTTTTTAATAACATCGTAACTTACCGTGATAAAACCATAAGTATCAGGTGTTCTGAAAAAACTTTTTTCGTTAAATTCATGAACAACATCGTATTTACTAACCTGCCAAGTAAACCCCGATTGAATAATAAATCCGGGCTTTGGTGCAATATTCCATTCTAAATTTACTCCCGAAACAAAAGCTCCGTCTTTGGAATTTGTTCGTGTATAGATTACTGTTCCCGTAGTATCAGGTTCTCCGTAGATATTCACAAAAGGGTCTTTCAACCGTGTATAAAATCCTTCAATAAGCCATTCGTTTTGCATATTACCCAACGGAATATCCAAATCAAGCGATACCATTAAGCTGCGGCTTTTTTCTTCAGTCAAGTTAGGGTCATTTTTATGGATAACCTTACGTGCTCCCGACACTTCAATATGTAAATCTTCGTTAAAAATTTGCGGTGCTCTGAAACCGTGCGAATAACTTACTCTTGCCATTATATCACCGGTAATATTATATTTTAATGTAATTCGCGGACTTAAAACATCACCGTCAATATTGCCTGTGGTTGTCACTCTGTCGCGAACAATAAAATGGTCGTAACGCAAACCTACCGATGCTTTAAACTTTTCCCATTCCCATTCACCTTGTAAAAATGCTCCCGTAGTATTTGTCATCTGATTAGTAATAAGCGTATTGTCGGTATGTTTGCCGGTATCGTAATCGTAATAACCAAGTTTGCTGTCTTTTAAATATCCTCCTGTATTTTCAATTCCCGTTACAATATTCCCTTTTGTAAACAACAAATTGTTCCTTACAAGTGATAACTGCACTCCCGTAGCAAACGACAAATCGTCGGTATGTCCGTAAGCCGACGGATCTTTATGTGCTCCGTAATACGAATCTCTGTTTACGTTTTGCACCGATGCAAAAACGCTCAACTTATCTTCACCGTTAAAAAGTTGGTCGTAAGTTAATGCTCCGGTATTTATGTTATGTTCCACCGCTTCTGCAATATTTGCTTCATGCAACGGCTTTTTAAATTCATCACCTCCACGACGTTTTTCTCTTATATTAAAATAATCAAGAGTTATCTTACCGCGTTTTCCGGTGCGATGATATGCCCTTGTGCCCACTGTTGTATTGCTTATTTCTGCTATTTCGGAAAATCCGTCACCATTGGCATCAAACGGGTTTCTGTCACGAACAAAACCGTAAACGGTAACTCCGGCTTTTGCCTCCAAATCGACTACCGAAGTGTTAAAACTGACATTATTGTCAAAAGCAGGAGTTGCACCCGACATACCAACACCGGTTAAACTTGACGAACCCGAAACTTCAAATCCGTTTTTTACGGGGTCTTTGGTTATTAAGTTAATGGTTCCCGCAATGGCATTACTTCCGTAAAGAACCGAACCGCCACCTCTTACAACCTCTACACGCTCAACCATACTTGCAGGAAAAAGCTCCAAACCGTAAACTGCTGCAAGTCCGCTGAAGATAGGACGACTGTTTATCAATATCTGGCTGTAAGGTCCGTCCATACCGTTCATTCGCACCTGACTGAAACCGCAATTTTGACAATCATTCTCAACACGCAATCCCGAAGTGAAATTCAAGCCTTCACCCAACGAAACCGATTGCGTTTCGGAATACAATTTCGGTGAAATAATATTTACTACGGTAAGAGCCTCTTTTCTGTTTTGTTCATTACGATTTGCCGAAACTACAACCTGCTCCAACCCTATAAGGTCTTCTTGTAAATCGAATTTCAACACTACTGTTTTACCTTTTACAATGGTAACTTTTTTCTCTTGACTTTTATACCCTACGGCTTGTGCTCTCACTGTATATTCGCCTTCCGGCAAATCAATAAAACGATAATGCCCTGTTTCGTCGGTAGCTGTTCCTATGGTTGTTCCTTTTAATATTATCGTTGCAAACGGCAAATGTTCTCCGTTTGCGGTAACGTGCCCCACAAGATTAGCATCGGTTTTTTCTTTTTTTTGTGCAGAAACCTGTAACTGCAATGCTATCAGTAAAATAATTAATAATAATTGTTTTATATTATTCATTGTGTGTTTTTTATTTTTCATTATTATAAACCAGTAATATTATATCGTAAAAATTGTACAAACTTAGTATTATGCATAATATACTTAACTTGACACTCAATATGGAAATATCTAAAAAGACTAAAAAACAATTATTACAAAAATAAAATCTGTGATAATCCGTTTGAGAATACACTACTATTCGCTAAAGGATTCCTCACTTTCATTCAAAATAACTACTTTTAAAAAAGTTCTGTTATTTTTCTGTTTTTTTTCATAATTGACCTAATCCTTAATTGAAATCAAGAGTATAAAATGCCTTATATTACAATACATTCAGCTATCTTTCAGACAACTTCTTAATTTGTGTATTTATAAAGTCAATTTTATAAATGATATATAGGATAAGATTTATATCCTGTTAGATAAAACAGGGAGGTGCTCTAAGTGGAATTTTCTCATCTCTGTCAAAATGAAAAAATGTTTTTACAACAGGATAAATTTGTTTACTTAAAAGTATAAGTAAAGCAAATGCCACAAATATTCCTGCAAATGTTATAAATGAGAAATGAGAAAAATGTTGAATAAATTGAAACCCTTCGTGAGTGTGTGAATGTTCAATAGGATGTCCCTGCTTATCGGAGTGTTTTAAAAACGGATGCGAATGAACAACCGTAACACCGTTTACCGTGTGGGTATGATAAAACATTGTCACACCCGAATAGTATCCGATAAACAGAAATAATACAAGGAATTCTATTAATATTTTAATTCGCGATTTCATTATTTATTATAAAACACCGACAAAAGTAAACTTATTTATAATTATTTAAAATAAAAGACAAAAAAACATAATCTAATTTCTATTTTATAATTCAAACGCAACCAAAAACGCCAAACAACATCTTGTATATGAAAAAGAGATGAAAAATTAACTTTAAAAAATGGAAAACATAAATCAAAAAAAGGTTTTAAATTTGAGGTTGTATAAAATTTTAAGAAAAATGGGAGTGCCCCGTAAAGATGTTTCGCTTAAAGCGAATTTATTCAATGATTTATTTTTTGACAGTTATGATATGAATATTTTTCTTTTTTATTTAGAAGCAAAATTTGATATTCAAGTAAAAGATGAAGATATATCACAAATAACAACTATAGGACACACCTTACATTTTATCGAAGAAAAACTTGATGTAGCTTAATTAAAAAAAGATTATCCGAAATATTAAAATTTGTAAAAAAATTAATATATTCGTTAACTAAATTTGCTTTAAATATAAAGTAAGCAACCAAAAATAATTTATTTTCATCATAAGTTTGAAAAAAAATTATTTATCATAAATTTGTAAGATTAACAAATAAAATAATTATCAATTAAATTTATTAAATTATGAAAAAAGTAACATTATTTGTATTATCATTAGCAGCTGTTGTTACTCTTACTTCGTGTGGAGGAAGTAAAGATATAACAAAAGGACGTAAAGAACTTACTATTCCTTGCTCAGATAAAGGACGTTCAGATAAAGAGTTCTTCAGAGCCAGTACTATTGGAAAAAGCACTGACCTTGCTATGTCAAAAGAAAAAGCTTTAACATTAACAAAGCAACGTTTGGCTTCGTTAATCAGTTCTAAAATTAAATCGGTAACTGAAAGATACGCAAGTGACATGGATGCAGGAGGTGCAAGTGAATTTGCTCAAACTTTCGAAAATATGACTCGCGACGTTGTTAATCAACAATTAGTTGATGTTAAAATAATTTGCGAAAAAACATATGAAGCCGAAGGTGGCGGTTATGAAACTTACATGGCTCTTGAAGTTAGTAAAGATGCTATCCTCAATGGTATAGACAAAGGTATCTCTAAAAACAAAAAATTAGAGGTAATGTATGACCGTGCAAAATTTAAAGAAAAATTTGACGAAGAGATGTCTAAACTTGACAGCGAATATTAAAAAATATTAAGCAATAAAAAAATCAGCACTTTGTTGCTGATTTTTTTTTATCGATTTTTATTATTAATTTACAAATCAAAAATCTGTCAAATAAGTTTAATTTAATACAATTTCTCATGAAAAAATATATTATTTTTTTTATGCTTTCTGTTTTCTTTTTGAGTTTTACTCAACAAACATCAGCTCAAAAAGTTAAAGTTCTGGAAAGTAGTCAAAAAAAGAAACCCGATTGGGTAAACGGTTTGCAAAAAGGATACATTATTGTTGTGGCTTCGAGTAAAACACTTGACGATGCTCAACAAAAAGCACTCGACAAAGTAAAAGAGCAAATAATCAGTTCTGTTGCCGAGAACATCCAAACTAAAAGTGATTATTTTCGCAGCGAAAAAGTAAAAAACAACAGTTCAACTTACGAAGAAGAATTCAAAGTGGCAACTAAAACCAGAGCTGCCGATATTCCTTTTATCAAAGGTATTTCGTTAAGTAAAGTTGATGCTTATTATTGGGAAAAAGTAGGTGATAAAAAAAGTAACAATTATAAATATTATTATCATATTAAATATCCTTTTTCGCAAGCTCAACTGCTAAAATTAATCAGAGAATTTGAAAAAGCAGACCAAGCTCTTACTACTCAACTTCACGGATTAATTCAAAAAGCTGAAGCAACCAACAGTATTGAGGTTATGGGGCAAACAATAAAAGAGCTAAACGCTCTTAACGAAGGTTTTATTGATGTTGACCCACGAAAAGACGAAGCTAATGTTGCCATTGCAAAATTACGAGAAAAACTTAAAAATGTAAGTGTTCAAACAGTAAGCAGTACTCTTGGCGAAATAAGAGTTATTTTAAAAATTGGCGAACAAACTGTTACTACCGCACATAAACCAAAAGTTAAATCAAATTGTGCGAAAATTACAAGTGTAAAAAGTAAATCGCCCGAATGGATTATTACTTATACTTATGATGAATGTTACGACGACCCCGATAATGCTATTTCAGTTGAATTTCGAAATGCTTACGGCAAAGCAAGAAATGAATACTACTTTAATATTAATGCCGATAAAATTGATATTTTTGTAAATAATGATATTAACATTACCGGTGGTGATGCTAATGACTCAATTATATCAAATGCAAATTGCTATATAGGCATAACCTCAAAATATGAAAGTGGTTTTGAAATAACAAAAGTTATATTAAACTTTGGTAAAGAACCTCCTGTTATTATTGATAATATCAATCAAACATTTGAAGGTAAAGGAAAACACGATTTAAATTTAGTTATTGAACAAGCTCTTAATAAGGATATATATAATTCAAGAAAATATTCAATGATTAAAGGAAGTATTGAATATAAATCGGTTAAAACAGGAGAAAAAAATATTTATAAAATGTATAATCAAAAGATTACAACATCTTGGTAAGATACTAATTGATTAAATTTTATTTTTCATACTTTAAAAAGTCGGGTACTATGCAGTCCGGCTTTTTTTTATAAATTTGTCCGGAATTTTTAATAATACTTATTATGAGAATAATTATATTTTTATCATTTATTATATTATCGGCATGCAGCCAACCTAAACAAAAAACAGCATCCCAAAAAATAAAACCAAAAAAACAAAACCAAAAAGAAACAATTCAAGTAAAAATAACTGCAGATAAAAGCAAAAAAACAGTTATCGGTGATACAATTAATTTTAAATATAATGCAAAAAACGGCTCTGCCGACTCTATTAACTTGGCAATAAATTACAAACATTATAAGGTTTATTACCCCGATGATTCGCTAACATGGAATACTTCAGATGCAAATGCAGGTAAAAACAAACTGTTTTTTACTTTTTACTGGGGCGACTCAATTACAGCAAGCAAAACATTTGAATTTGAATTACTATCGAATATTATTCCAAAAAAATACACATATAAAGTTATTAAAAAAATACCCCATAACATTAATGCTTATACACAAGGACTTGAGTTCTCCGATGGATTTTTATACGAAGGAACAGGCTTATACAAAGAATCTATGTTGTATAAAATTGATTTTGATAAAGATGAAATTATTCAAAGCATAAACCTACCCGATGAAGTATTTGGCGAAGGAATTACTATTTTAAACAATAGAATTTATCAACTTACATGGCAATCGAACACAGGATTTGTTTACGACAAAGAAACTTTAAATAAGTTGTTTGAATTTGATTATCCTACCGAAGGTTGGGGATTAACAAATAATGATAAAGAACTTATAATGAGTGACGGAAGTGAAAATATCTATTTTCTTGATACTGAATTTATCCAAGAAACTCACCGTATTCAGGTATATGATAATAAGGGAGCTGTAAAAATGTTAAACGAACTTGAATATATTGACGGTCTTATTTATGCCAATGTTTACGGTTCCGATTATATTGTTGCCTTTGAAGAAAAAACAGGAAAAGTCGTTAAGCATATTGACTTATCCGGCATTCTTAAAAAGAAAGATATAAAATCAAAAATTGACGTGCTTAACGGAATAGCATGGGATAAAACAAATAAAAGAATGGTTGTTACAGGCAAATTATGGCCATATTTTTATGAAATAAAATTAATAAGCAAATAAGTTAACTACCAACATAATCAATTAATTGACAACTATCTACCTCAACAGAACCCCATAATTTATCTATTTCAAAAATTGCAATATCACAAGTATTAAAATGCAATAACGCATCATCATCTAAACGTGAAGCCATTACCGAAAGAGTAGGATTATGAGCTATAATAAATACTGTATTATAACAATCATCAATTTCTGATATGAGATTAAAAAAATCGTTTGTAGTATATTCAAAATACAAAAACGGAATATTTACTATTCTGCATTTCTGATTAAGATGATTGGCAAATACCTCTGCTGTTTGAACAGCTCTGACAGCATCACTTGATAAAATCAAATCGGGCAAATATTTTTTATTTAACAAATACGCAGCTCTGTCTGTTGCTTTTTTAATACCATCGACTGTCAACTCTCTTTTATGGTCTTCTTTACCAAACGATGAAGATTCGGCATCAGAATGTCTTATCAAAATTAATCGCTTCATTAATTAACTTTATTTCTTATTTTTATTAATTGTAATCATACTATACTTGTAAATAACAACGTACAATTAGTTCAATAATAATTATTCCAATTTTTTCTAAGGTAATTCATAAAAATACGTTCGGTCGAATTATTGGATAAATATAAACCATAATTTATTAATTTCACAATATTTTTAACTTGTATGTACTTTTTGCACAAAAAGTGTTGCAAAAAAAAAATACATTCGTCATTAAATCGAACAACAACTTAAAAGTGGGTAATAAATATAAAAATATACATCAGTCAATAATTGACAAATGCAAAAAAGGTGATACAACAGCTCAGTTTGAACTGTATAAGTTGTATTACAAGGCAATGTATAATACCTGCTTGCGAATTGTTAACAATAGTGTTGATGCCGAAGATATTATGCAAGAAACTTTTTTAAAGGCTTTTGATAAAATAAACAGTTATAAGGGTGATGTTAGTTTTGGTGCTTGGCTGAAAAAGATTTCAGTAAACAGTTCTCTTGATTTTTTGAAAAAACGAAAAATAGAAACTGATGAAATTGACGAAAAAAAGATAGGGAATATTGCTGATGAAGATGATTTTAATAGTGATATTCAGATACAAAAAGTTAATAAGATAAAAAAAGCTGTGTCGGAATTACCTGAAAATTACAGAGTATTAATAGTTTTGCATCTTTTTGAAGGTTTTGACCACGAAGAGATAAGTCAAATACTGAAAATATCGAATGCTGCTGTTAGAACAGGATACTCACGAGCAAGAAAAAGATTACAAGAAATTTTAAATAAAAGAGAAACTGCTTATGGATGATTTAAAAAAGATAATAACAGAAAACAGACAGTTGTTTGATTCTGCCGAACCAAGCAGTGAACACTTTATTAAGTTTCAAAATAAACTTAATAACAAACAAATTAAAAAAACAAAACCGTGGAATTCATGGATGTTTGCTGTAAAGGTAGCTTCGGTTTCAATACTTTTTATATTATCGGCACTGTATATTAACGAACATCTTTTTATTAAAAATAATTTCACAAACAAACAAAATAATAATGAAATAATAGAAGCTCAACAATACTATAATCATTTGGTGACAACACGAATAAATCAAATTGAGCAACTTAACGATTACATGACACCCGAGCAAAAAGAGATGCTGAAAAAAGAATTTACCGAAATGGATAAGATGTATCAAAAATTACTTAACGACTATAATAAAATGCCTAACGACCCTAGAATTATTCAATCGTTGTTAAAGCATTATCAAATGAAAACTGATATTCTTAACAGAATTGTTAATGACTTAAAAAATATTCAAACTCAAAAAAATCAGAAAAATGAAAACGTTGAATTATAAAATATTAGCATTTTTTCTTCTACTTTCAGCAGCAGCTTTTGCCCAAAAAATAGATAAAAAAATTAATAAACAATTTGATGCAAATAAAAACACAAATCTTATAATATCAAACTCTTTCGGGAATGTTATTATACAAAATACCAACTCTAATTCTATAACCATAAACGTAGAAATTAAAGTTGATGCTCATACTCAAAAAAAAGCAGAAAAAATATTTGAAAAAATATCAGTTGAATTAACTAAATCGGGCAATACTGTAAGAGCAATAACAAACATCAACAATATTTCATCGAACAACAGCAACTTTGAGATTAATTACACAATTGTGATGCCTTCTTATATCAATACTGATTTAAACAATAAATACGGTGATGTTATAATTAATGAACTTACAGG
>CAYRJP010000082.1:0-4910 GCA_964424425.1 uncultured Bacteroidales bacterium
TGGTAGAGCGACCTTTTTCAAATAACTCTGCAATACGCTTTTGAGTAAGCCAAAGCGTTTCGTCTTGAAAATAAACATCAATATTTACTTTGCCATTATCCGTTTGAAAAATGACAAAATTGTCGAAATGTTGTAATTCGTTTGTTTTTTTTATTTCGTTTTTCTTACTCATTTTTTCGTTTTCTTGTTTTTTCTGTTTAGCAAACAAAGTATATTTCCTTATCATTTCCTCGTAGAGCTTAAACAAATATTCTAAAACGCTCGGTTTCGTTTTTAAAAGGTTGTAAACGATAACATTTCTCAATGGCTTCATCCAATTCTTGATGTGCCTTTTTTTAACTTTTGGGCATTATATCGGGATTGTATAATTGTGCCATTGTTTTGCCCTGATATTTTGCTGTTTCATCTGTTTATAATTTATTTTTTAGTTGCCAAATGGAACATCCTGTTTGCTAATTTACATTTTTAATTTCGCATTCTTGCTATAATCATGCTTTCCGAAGTTATTTCTCCGAAAAAATCGGAGTAAAAAGGAACAAGCTGTGTGTGTTAAATAAACTTATCATAGATGTTTCATCTTTATTAACTTTTAACTTTCAACTCATTATCACATTCGCTACGCTCATTTTTTTGAACCATATAAGACATTTAAGAACATTTAAGTTGTGCTTCGCTTTGCTCAGCAATTTTGAAACATTAAAAAATTAAGGTTTTTACCGCTAAGACGCTAAGCCGCAAAGGTTTTTAGCCACAAATTACACTAATTAGCACTAATTTATTTTCTTCTTCGTTGCTAATCCGGCTTCGACAAGCTCAGCCTCCGCTATTACCGGTCACTTGTTTACTCCGAACACTTTCAGAGAGCACTTCGACAAGCTCAGTGACCACCTGTCGAAGTGATTTTATAAAAACTTTATTTACTCTATAATTACTTTTTCAAAATATTTATTATCACCAATTGTAACCTGTAATATATAAATTCCCGATGACAAATCCGATAAATTAATATTGATTTTTTCGGAACTTACATTTTTGGTGATTAACAGTTTACCTGTATAGTTAAATATCTTAACCATGTTGATAGTTTTCGAAGAGTTTATCTCCAATTCTCCTTTTTCTTTAACAGGATTAGGGTAAATTGTTATAAAATTGGAATTGGAAATATCACCTATTCCGCTGGATTTGATTAATGTTACTTCTTTTACAATATTTTGGTCGGTAATTTCAATATTACTGTTGTAATTTTCATATCCTTCTTTTGTTATTTTGAAACCATAATTTCCTGCTATTAAACCAATTAAAACAGCCTTACCATTTTCATCGGTAAATTTAATACTGTTGTCAACAGTGATTTTTGCATCTTGCACAAATCCGTCATTGTCAGATACCTTAAATGTTAAAGTATAAACAGGCACTTCTCTCATAGGCAGATAAATACAAATATCATGGTCGGTAATATCAACTACTCCGATAGTATCAACAAACCCGTTTAATGATGCTAAGAATATTTTAGAACCCGATGTTACATCGTTGAAAAATACTTTACCGTCATCATCTGTATATTTTATTTGACCATCAAATTTAATCTCTACATTTTCAAGAGGTTCTGCGTTATATGTTGTTGTAAAGCAAATATCTGGCATCTCTTGCAATAAAACAGTTATTGTGGTATCTGAACATATCTCACCAATTGATGATGTTACCGAAATGTAACCCGTTTTACTAACAGTATAATCTTTATATTCTAATGAAAAAATATTATTAAAAGTAACTATTCCTGCATATGCAGTATCAGTTTTATTAACAAACTCAACAATAGCAGTATCCAATAGTTCCGAACCATCAGTAATGTTAAAAGTGACTTTATAAGTATTTGCCGATTTAATATGGGCTATCCAACCTCTTTTATTAATACCATTATCAGAAGTAAATTTGAATGTTAAAGCTCCACTGCTATTTGAAGCATAAATTTTATCGGGAGCATTAATAGAACAATATTCATTTATTAATGTTGAATTGATATCTTCACCATCATAAACTTTTAATTTATCATAACAATACGATGAAGATGATTCTATATCAAAATCAATAAACTCAACCATTAATGCTTGCTCCTGATTATGCGGCTTAAAAGTCATTGTATAATTTTCCGAACTTCCGTAATTATTATCCGGACCACCTGTATCGTAAAAATATCCGTTAATTATTTCAACGGTTGAGTTATCGATGTTGTATTCGGGTTCTTTCCCCATCATTACAGGGACTTTGCCTATGAATTCATATTCACTGTTATTCCCTGCTTTTATAGTGTAATTTAAATTTACAATGGTTCCGGGAAAAATATCACTACCCGATTTTACATTAACATAAGATACTTTTTCTTCTTCCGTATCAAAACCGCCAATTGCTGTTTCAGGTGATAAAACGGAAAGAATTGTGTCAATCTCAGAAGTAAATAAAACAGTAGTATTAGTTACTTGAGCCATACCTGTATTTGTAAAATAAACATCAAGAGTAACACTTTCGTCAGGAGAAATTATACTGTCTAAATCACCAATTCCCGTTTTATCTATTTCAATATTTGTATATTCTATGTATGGAGCTTTTACAATTATTTCAAAATTAAAATCGGTTTGTTTATTGGTGTTGTAAATAATTTTACTTGTAAAAGGAATATATTCTTTATTGTGAGTATTGTCGGCGATATAAACAAGCATTGAATTAACAGAAACTGTATCTGATTGGGAATTAATATTTCCTATTGAAACCTCATAATCTGATATTTGCTCTTTTAACCATTGAGAATCTGAATTTATTACAACTTTAGTATTTTGAGCTGTTTCGTTTCCAAAATTTATAATCTTAAAATAAACGTAAACAGTATCACCCGAACAGACTGTATCAACTACTTCTCCTAGGTTGTTTTTTAAAATAATATTTTTGAATGTTAAAAACGGTCCGTCAGGTGCTATTACAGATATTTTTGTAATTAGTGGAGAGTAATCGGGAAGTGAAACAACAATTTGAATTAAATCGGATCCTACATTTTCTAATGCATCAAAATTTAAATTACAAACACCGTTTGCATCTGCGGAAGCCGATGCTATAATATTTCCGTTTTCCGATAAAGTTACAACTGCATACGGTTTGGTATTTACCGTAAAGTTTGATAGACCTGCAACTAAAAATTCATTATAATTAGCAGTAATAATTTGAGTTTGATATTTTGCGGGAACTAATGAAGGGTCTCCCATTATTTGATATATTTCCCAATAATATTTTTTCAATGCAGAAGGAGAAGATTGCACTTCCATATTTCCAACATGCAATATTTGTCCTACGGTGTAAGCTCTGTCTTCTTCGGCTTCATTATGAAGATGAAACCAAGCATCGTAAGCCCCAATATCTGTATCTTCATATGTAGGGTCGGAAACAATATTTGATGTAAGCCCCAGTGCCCAAAAATAATCTTCATCCCAATATGAGTAATCTGTTGTACCGATATAAGCAACGGCACCTTTGTCTTTTGCTCTTACAATTTTTTCACCAAAACAGGTTGTATTAAACATATACGACTGACAACAGTTGTTTATCATAAAAGGATATTTGTCTTTATTAGTTAAGTTTGAAACATCTGATATATTAAACTTCGGATTTGACCAACCTTGGTTACTGCAGTGGGCTGTATAATAAACTATTCCTCTACCATCACTATATTTATTTAAAATATCAGCACGAGCTTGCGAACTATTTGATGTAATAGGAGAACCCGAACCATACAGGTAATAATCTGGTGTAATACCCAAATTGTCGTTTGAATAGTATTTTAAAATATAATTTATTGCACCATTACCGTAAGTAGGAGCATTATCAGCATCTACACCGCTTACCAAAATATGTTTGTTTTGATATTGGTTTTGTCCGCCTGCTCCTTTTTCTACATAAAGGGTTTTATTGATAATATTTTCGAGTTGTTCTGTTGTTTCAACAGATATTCTTCCGTAAAGCACTTCAGGCAGATAATCACCTGTGTATTCTGCATAATATAAATCGGTAACGTGTCCTTTGGTTGTTCCGTTCCATGTAGGAATATCAACAACATCGCCTACCAATACAAAATACAACAGAGGATTGTTGCCTTCGGCAGGGTGTTCGTATAAATTTTTAAGATAGTTTTTGATATCTGTTTTATTGTTTGAATTAATTTCTTCGCCTATATATGCTTCAATAACATTGTATCCTTGTTGTTTTTTCCAAAAAACAAAAGGTGATAATGTAGTTTTATATTTAGCTGGTGAAACAATTACAAATGTTTCGTTGCTTGAAGGAATACCTTTGGCTTTTGTGTGTGATATCTGTTTTATCGGAGATGCGGTGAAATCCCAATTAGAGCCGTCAAATGAATTATTGTTCCATGAAATATTAATATTTACATTGTATCTAACGATTATTTTTTGTTGAACTGGATTGTATATTACAGGATTATATCTTAATTCATAAATACGTAAATTTCGCATTATTCCCACTTCGTATAATTCAACAATAGGAGAGTTTGTAAAACGATTTTTTTTGTATGTTTTTCCTGTTACATATTCCACAGAGTTCTTATCTTCACTTTTTGATAAACTTGGAACAGCAGGTTTAATAATATTTTTTATATCAATATCAACAAGATTGTAAGTATTATCGGTAAATTTTTTTATTTCAAGATTTAATTTAACCGATTTAGGAACAGAAATAATTTTCACAAAAACAGG
Source organism: uncultured Bacteroidales bacterium (assembly GCA_964424425.1). Classification (GTDB taxonomy): domain Bacteria; phylum Bacteroidota; class Bacteroidia; order Bacteroidales; family SZUA-534; genus GH45. Next base: position 4,758 of record CAYRJP010000082.1, read on the forward strand.
TAAATCGGGTTCGCCGTTTTTGTATGTTTTTCCAAATCCGTCAATATTAATTTGGGTAAAGTTTTCGTTTTTTGATGTAAAATCAGAAAAATTAATGTTCTTTATGCTAAAAGATGCAGTAAAGTCAGAATCAGTTTTCTGATTAATAGTAAA
>CAYRJP010000082.1:5010-9062 GCA_964424425.1 uncultured Bacteroidales bacterium
TTTCTTGATTATGCAGGGTTTAGGACTTGGGATTCAATAATTAGAGCTAAAAAAATATTCGGGCAAACAAAACTTACTGTTATATCACAGAAGTTTCATAATGAACGAGCTATTTATATCGGTAAAAATAATGACATGGATATAACAGGCTTTAATGCACAAGATATTCCTTCGGGGAAAATAAAAAACAGAATGCATTTGCGAGAAGTTTTTGCCAGAACAAAACTATTTATTGATATTTTATCAAATAAACAACCGAAATACTTGGGTGATACGATTATTATAGAATAATTATTTTTATATTTAATGTTTATTCTAAAAAGTATCATATGAGAAATAAATATAAATATTAACATTTAAATAATATAAATTATGAAAAAGATTTTACTATTTGCTACAGTTTTATTTATTACCGGCACTTCATTTGGTCAAATGTTTAGCTGGGGTATCAAAGGTGGTGTAAATTCATCGAAAATAAAATTTGATGATTTTAGTATTTCAAAAGAGCCTATTGTATTCGACGGCATAACACCTGATGCAAACGGAAATATATCTATTCCCGTGATAGAAGTGGATGGGAAGTTGGTTCCTGATCCTGCGTTTTTAGCAGATCATATTACATTACCTTCTGTTTCTTTTACTCCTTCTTCTTACGAAATGGGTTATCACTTTGGGGTATTTGCAAGAATTAAAGTTTTGGCAATTTATATTCAACCCGAATTAATATTTTCGCAAACCAATGCTCAAATTGATATTACTGATGAAGGTAATTTATATGATAATTTTACAAATTCAACCGCCGAAATTAAATACAATAATTTTGATATTCCTGTTATGGTTGGTGTAAAATTAGGACCTGCCAGATTAAATTTAGGACCTGTTGCCACATTTAAATTAAGTTCAGATCCTTCATCGGCAAATGAAGAGATAAATGGGATGCTTAAAGATTTTACTTCAGTAACAAGAGTTGCTACTTTTGGCGGACAAATTGGTGTGGGATTAGATATTTTAAAGAAAGTAACTATTGATGTTCGTTATGAATTCGGATTGAGTAAACTTGGTGATGATGTTAAAATTGCCGGACAAGAATTTAAAACCGACCAACGTCAAAATCAATTTATTGGTAGTATTGGTTGGATGTTTTAAAAAAAATATTTTATTATGATATACAAAAGCTGTCTTAAAAGGGCAGCTTTTTTTTAGTATAAAATTTAATTGTCAGGTCTATTTTTATACTTTCGCACAAAAATTTAAACATATAGATATGAAAAGAATTTTTACTGTTTTTTTATTGTTTGTAACAATAACATCGTTTTCGAAAACAATAAATGATACTGTTTATAATGCTATAAACAAGGGAATAAGGTATAATATAACCCAAGACAATAAGAACTTTATTAAATTTGGTGTTCACGGACAGTTTTGGGGTAGGTTTATGCAGCTTAACCCTGGAACCACAGATTATGACGGTAAATTTGTAAAAAATGATGCTGATATTTTATTGCGAAGAACTTGTATGTCGGCTTATGTGCATATTGAAAATTTTACATTTTTCAGTATGATTGCATTTACACCTCAGCCCAATAATGTTTCGATAAACAGAACAACTCCTGTTCATCCGCAGTTTTACTTTTATGATGCTTGGGGAAGTTATAAATTTGCAAAAGGCAAATTTATTCTTGGTGGAGGACTTAATATGTATAACGGTATATCAAGATATTCGAGTGCCAGCTCTATGCAAGCAATGGGAGCAGATGTTCCGCTTATTGCCGCACCAAACTTAACATCATCGGAGCAAGCAGCAAGGCAATTGAGTGTTTTTGCAACGGGAAATATCGGTTCGTTTGCTTACAGAACAGCTATTGCTAAACCTTTTATTTGCAATACGCTACCCGACAGCATTATACCTGATATTATTTATAACTTGCCTGTTAATAATTTTTCGATTAAAGGATATTTTGAATATCAGTTTTTTGATAAAGAGAGTAATGCTATGCCTTTTAAAGCTGCAACATATATCGGTTCAAAAAAAGTTTTGAATATTGGAGCGGGATTTGATTTTCAACCCGATGCAACAGCTTCGTATTCAGCATCAAAAATTGAAACAAAACATAATAAACTACATTATGCTGTAGATTTATTTTTAGATTATCCTTTTGCCAACAGAAGTGCCGTAACTTTTTATGCCGGTCAATTTTGGTTTGATTACGGACCGAATTATACACAAAATTTCGGAGTAATTAATACTTATAAAGGCGGTATTACGGAAGAACAATACGGAACAGGAACAGCAACACTTATTCAAGCTGCATATTTATTACCTGCACAACATAAAGCCAACAGGTTTCAACCGTATTATGAATTAACTATTCGTAATTTCGATGCTGTTTCAAAACCGTTGTATCATCACAATATTGGCATAAATTATTTTGTAGTGGGACATAAAATTAAGTTCTCTCTAGAATACCAAAATCGTCCTTATAGTAATGAAAGAAAATCAATGATTATAGGCAAAATGCAGTTTAGTATTTAATAATTACATAATTTTTTTATTTAGGGTTTGCTGAAAAATAAAAAATAAACTTTTTCAGCAAATCCTATTTTATATTAAAACTTATATCCTGCCGATACGGTAAATAAATTATTTTTGTTTTGAAGTTCTACCTTGCTGCTTTCATATCCATACATATAATAATAATTATTGTTTTCGGAATAGCGATAAGCCGCATTAAAATATAATTGTCCGGCAGTAATACCTAAACCTGCAGAAAGCATAAGTTTATAATTATCAATATTAGGTTCGGTTGAAGCATACGGACTCTCCATAAAAGTTGCTCCTGCACGTAAGCTAAGCATCCAAAGTCTTACTTCGGCACCGGTTTTAATGTTAAAAGCACCTTTATATGTTTTATTTATAGCTTGATTTTCATCATCAAAAAAGTAATCGGATGCTTGAATATTAAGGTTTGAATAATCGGCATATTCTACCTCTGCCGATATAATTGCAGCACGTGATATAACAATAGCTCCGCTTAAACTATAACGTGAGGGTGTTTTTAAATCCCAACCGAATTCACCCATTGGCGAATATCCGCTTTTTTGTTCTTCACCGTTTCCGAAATCAAGAGTTGAATAAACATCTGTCCAATAATTATAACGCATATTCATAACTGTAGGTGTTTGAAATGCCGCACCAACCCTAAACATATGCGTTAATTTAAACATAAGTCCCATTTTAAAATTCACACCGTTACCTTTTGCTTCAAGATAATCGTTTGACTCAAAGTTCTTTAAAGCAATTTCGTTACTCAAAGCAGTTTCGGAATGATAAGTATAATTGCGATAACTTATATGCTGAATACCAACTGTTACACCAAAATAAAAAAAGTCGTTATAATTACCGCTTAAATTAATATCATATTCTCCGGCATAACCTTCGGTTTTCACTCTGTGTGTTTGTTGTGCTCCATAATGGTCTCCAAGTCTGAAATCATTGGTATAAGACTGAGCCAAAGTATCGTAAAAAATTAAATCTGCTTGATAATACGGATTATCCGTTGCAGTTTCGGGATACTGGTTTATATGGTCGGTTTGAGCATCTAACAAAGAACTTTCGTTGTTTTCGCCTGCAACAGTAAAACTTTGATTATAGTTGTTTAAATGATTATATGCAAACCCGAAATTCACCGATTTCCATCCTGTTCCCGATGAGAGTGGGTTTACAACTACAAAACCCATATTTGACAGTTGAAAACTTGATTGGTCAACAGATTTTTTTTGATTATTAAAAACCGATGTAATATTGTTATCAGTCCAACTTGTAGAAACTCCCACTTCACTTTTTCGTAAAATTCCCGTGCCTGCGGGATTTGTTGACATTGTATATAAATTTGCTCCTAAAGCTCCGAATGCTCCGCCCATTGCAGTATATCGTGCTGTGCCGTTTGGTGTAAAATATGAAAAAGTAAGAGCATCGTATGCATTTTGTGCATTTACCGTTATGGTAATAAATAGTATTGATATTATAGTATATATTTTTTTCATCGTGTGTT
>CAYRJP010000083.1:0-5153 GCA_964424425.1 uncultured Bacteroidales bacterium
TTTAAACTAACAGATAATATATTTGTAGTTTCAAAAGAAGCAGAAGATTAAATTATAATTTATATAAAGTATCGGGGTTATAATATTTTTTTTTGTGATAGTATTTACTTATTTTTATTGAGAAAATAAGACCTTTCTTAAATAGTTAAATTATGAAAACATACATATTACGATTATTATTTACATCTATTATTTTTACTATTATTTTTTCAGGACAAATTTTTGCACAAAAAAAACAGTTGCCCGAAAATATTGCTTCGCAAATTAACAATTACGAAATGCTGGCAATTAAAAATATGAATTCAGGTAATGAAAACGTTGCTGCATCTTATTACAATAAAATAGCTTATTTATATTGGGACTATTTTATTTTTGATAAAGCCGTAGATAATTTTGAAAAAGTATTAACGATAAATCATAATTTGAATAATCAAGTAGGAGAATTGAAAGTTCTTGAAAATATTGCTTTTTTGTATTCAGATTTAGAACGTTATGATAAATCTATTGAATATTTGCAACGTAGTTTATATATATCAAAAAACCTAGGTAATAAAAATCAAATAGCCGGTGATTTGGTTAATTTAGGAGTAGCATATAACAATAACGGCCTTTACGATAAAGCTGTTAAAACAGCCGAAGAAGCATTAACAATAAGTAAAGAACTGAATAACGAAAAACTGATAAGATCTTGTTACGGTATATTACATGAGGCTTACGATAAAATGGAAAACAAAGAAGCTGCAATGAAATATTTTGAACTGTATTCAACTATAGACAAACATATTCAAAGAAATATATATAAACAACAAGAGTTGTTAAGCAAACAAAAAATAAAAGAAGTTGAAACTCAAAAAAATATAGCCATAAAACAAAAAGAAGAGACAGAAGATGATTTACTAAAAACCAAAGATACACTAGAGCAAAGTAAACTAATTGTTGATTTATTGAATGCCGAAAATGAAGCAAAAGAAGCAAAAATAAAAACAAAAGAAGCTGAGCTTAAAGCTGAACAAAGACTCAGATATTCAATAATGATAGCTTTTATATTTATTTGTATTGTTGCATTTTTAATTTATACACAAATGCAACAAAAGAAAAAGGCAAATAAGATATTGCAAAATTTAAACAGAGAAATTGAGAAAAAAAACAGACAAATTCTCGACAGCATAAATTATGCAAGTCATATACAAGAAGCTATTTTACCTTATGAAAATAAAATAAAAGCCGATTTGCCTGATTCTTTTGTTTTATATAAACCACGCGATATTGTCAGTGGTGATTTTTATTGGCATTCAAACCACAATGATTTAGTATTTATAGCCGCAATAGATTGCACAGGACACGGTGTACCCGGAGCTTTCATGTCAATGATTGGCAATACTTTGCTAAATGAAATAGTTAATGAAAAACAAGTATTTGACCCTGCCGAAGTTTTAAAGTTATTAAATGAAAAAGTAGCCTTTACTCTTAATCAAAATAAAAATGACGAACAAAATTTTAGCGAAGACGGAATGGATATTACATTTTGTTGCTACAACAAAAAAAATAAAAAATTACAAATAGCATTGGCTAGTCATTCTGCAATAATTATTAAAGACAAAAAAATACATTCTTTAGACGGAGACTTTTACAGTGTTGGCGGTAATAGCGGACTTACTGACATCAAATTTACAAATCATACTGTTGATATTGATCAAAACACTATTTTATATATGTATTCCGACGGATTTCAAGATCAATTTGGCGGTGATAATAATCAAAAATATATGGTTACAAGATTTGTTAATCTCATTACAGATATTCAAAAAAATCCATTTGAGGAGCACAAAAATTTACTTGAAGAAGAATATAACAGATGGAAAGGTTCAAATAAACAAATAGATGATATTTTGATAATAGGAATAAAATTTACTGTTTAATCTTCATACGGAATTAATTCAATATCAACGTTAATAAGTTTTGCAAATCGTGCACCAGATGATTTTATATCAATATCTTCAATATAATAATACCAATTAACTTTAATATTCTTTTCTTCGGATAATCCCTGCAAAATCATCAGTATTTTAGTTATTTGCTTTGCCGATGCAGTGTTAAAATAATCCAGATTAATATTTAGTGTCAGGTTGTCAATCGAAGAGTTTCGAAATTCTTTCAGCCAATCAAAAACCGGAGTATAAAAAGCAACGGCGTTTTCAGGTAACGAACGTCCCTCAATAACATATTCGTTATTATCAGTATCAAAAACAATCTTTGGAGTATCTTCCGTTGAATTTAATATTAGCTTGTCCATTAATTATTCTATAATTGTTTTTAGTGCAAAAAAACTATATTCACTATCATAAGGTATTATTTCAAAATCTAATTTTCTTTTAGTTTTAAGCCTTAATTCTATCAGACCCAAACCCGATTCTTTACTACTATCTACCTGAAAATCAAACAAGCTCTTTTCGTAATAACTATTAAGTTCTTCGTCTGTCATTGAATTAAGTAACGATAACTTTTTATTTAATTCATCTATTGTATCATTTTTTATATAATTTCCGGTATTTAAAATATATTGATTATTCTTTTGATTAATAAAAAATATACCCGGATTCTCTCCGTGTTTATTACCCTTTGATGCATGTTTTACAATATTCTGAAGCATCTCAACCATAATATTAAAAACTTTCTTTTTAAGATTAAGATTATGCTCTTGCATTTGATTCTCCATAATTGACAACAAATACAATAAGCTGTCTTGCGTAAAAATACCATTAAATATCAAAACAATTTCTTCATCATTTAATATTTTATGCAATTCTTTTACATTATCTAAAAAATTACTTTTTTGTTTAACTAAAACATCCGGTTTATTTTCACTGTCTTGAGAAATTTCGGTATTCAAATAAAAATAAGAATAATCATTATTTAAATCAACAAAATCAAAGATTAGTTTATTACCCGATTTTCTTGCCATTTCAATTAATCCAAGCCCTGCTCCTCCTTTATCCGAGATTATATTATCGTTTAAAATATTCTTATAATATTGTTTTAATTCTTCAGTATTTAAACTATTTATTTTATTTAACTGCTCAGTTAACGAAGATATATTTTTTTTAAGAATCGGATTGCCTGTTGTTATATAATATCTTGTATTAATATCTTGTAAAATAAAAATACCTGTTTCTTCTTTTGTCGTAATTTTATTGTCAATTTCCTGATGCCTTGTTATGTTTTGAAGTCCTTCAACCATTATGGTAAAAACTCTCTTTTTTATTTTAGATGTTTTACCTGTTTTTTCAAGATTTGACTCAGTTAATGATAATATACCATCAGTAATAGTTTGTGTAAAAACACCCCTATATACATAATTAAGGTTATCCTTTTGCATTCCCTCAAACAGTTTAAATGCAAAATTTTCGTGCGTGTTATTATTACTCATGGTGCTAATAATCTGATTTTTCTCTAAATATAAGACTTTCTTTAATTATTTCAAAAATAAAAAATCTGTAATAAAGTAAATAATATTTATAATTATTTTTAAATACGTGCTTAATTATAATCTATTGTATAAAAAACAATTATTTATCTTATTTTAACATTATATACTTAAAATTATTTATCATTATAAATTATATATTCCTTCAAATACTTTTTCAACAGGTCCTTCCAGCCAAATATCACTATAAATGTCTTTTCCTATATTATTAAAATACACGATTAAATCACCACCAAGAGTTTTTAACCTTATCGGAGACCTTATTCCGTCTGTTTTATTCAAAGATATTGCCGAAGCAACAGTTCCTGTTCCACAAGAATAGGTCTGAGCTTCAACTCCTCTCTCATAAGTGTAAATTTCTTTTATATTATCGTTATAAACAACAAAATTTACATTTGTTCCTTCATTTCGATAATAATCGGAATATCGTATCTTACGACCTTCCGAATAAACATCAATATCATTATTCTTTTTATAAATAACTAAATGCGGCGACCCTGTATTTAAATATAATCCCAAAGGATGTTTTTCAATATTATTGACATTCTTTAATTGCAACTTTATCTTATCATGACTATAATATATTGCATTATGAGCTCCATCGGGAGCTAAAAAAAACGTTTCACTCCGGATAATTCCTAAATCTTTGGCAAATGCAACAATACAGCGTCCTCCATTTCCACACATTGAACCTTTATTGCCATCGGAATTATAAAAATCCATCTCAAAATCGTAGCCGTCTTTTTTCCTGAGAAATATTAATCCGTCTGCCCCTACCCCAAATCTGCGATGACACAATAAACTAATATCTTCTTTTGTAAGTATAATTTCTTTCTCAAAAGAATTAATCAATATAAAATCATTTCCTGTGCCGTGATATTTAAAAAATTCTATTTTATTATCAGTCATTGAATTTATCTTATATCTTTATTAACAATTTAATACAAATAGTGTTAAAACTTTATTAAAGTAATACAAAAATAAAACAAATATTATAGAAAATCGTTTTATTTGAAAAGTAAAAAAATTTACTTTATAAACCTTTTATGATAATAAAATTGTTTATAGTAAAGTTTGTTCAAAAAATTTATTAATCAGTTAATAACTAAATAGTTTTTATAGATATGAAAAGAATTGCAGGATTGATTTTAGCATCATTCATTGGTGGAATAATTGCAATAAGCAGTTATGTTTTTTTTAATAAAAAAAACAACATAACCGAAAAAACGCAAGATACACCGGTTATTCAAAATGTTGTTTCTTCAGGATTAAACTCAATGCGTTATTCACAAAATCCGGATTTTGTTGACGCGGCAGAAAAAACAGTTCATGCAGTAGTTCATGTTAAAGTGCGAAGTCAAATAAGCTACGACAATGCTTTTTATAACTTTCTTTTCGGACGTCCGGATTATAACGAGAAGCAACCTCCGGTTGTATCATCAGGCAGTGGAGTAATTATTTCAAACGACGGATATATTGTTACAAACAACCACGTTGTAGAAGGTGCTGATATTCTTGAAGTTACCCTTAACGATAAACGAACTTTTACGGCAAAAGTTATTGGCTCCGATCCCACAACTGATATTGCATTGATAAAGATTGACGGTAAAGATTTCCCTTATATTCCATGGGGAAATTCCGATGATTTAAAAGTAGGAGAATGGGTTTT
>CAYRJP010000083.1:5253-8862 GCA_964424425.1 uncultured Bacteroidales bacterium
CTGGAATACGGTGCCGTTCAGCGAGCATTTATTGGTGTTAGCATTACTGATGTAACATCGGAAGTAGCAAAAAAATACGGTATAACCGGCAATAAAGGGGTTTTTGTAAATAACGTTACCGAAGGGGGTGCAGCACAAAAAGCAGGAATTAAAACCGGCGATATTATTTTAAAAGTCAAAGGAGTTGAAGTAAACAGCACACCTGAACTTCAAGAACAAATAGGACAATATCGTCCCGGTGATCAAATTACCATTACAATCTTAAGGGGTAACAAAGAAAAAAACTTACTTGTCACCCTCAGAAATATTAACGGAGAAGTTAAAATGGTAAAAGCTAATGAATTTATTGAAATATATGGTGCGAAAATTAAAAACTTATCATCTTCTAAGGCTGCCAAATTGCGAATTAAAGGAGGCGTAGAAGTTGTATCGCTAACTCAAGGTAAGTTTAAATCAGCCGGTATTAAAGAAGGATTTATTATTACCGGTGTCAATCAACAAAGAGTATATGATATTCAAGACATGAAAGCTCTTTTACAAAATGTTAAAAACGGCGGAATATATATTGAAGGTATTTATCCTAACGGAATAGAGGCTTATTACGCTTTTGGCATATAAACCTGTTTATGAACTTTTAATAATGATAAAAGTTACTGTTTACTTAATATTTAAGTGTTATTAATTGCATAAGATTTATCTGAAAATTGTTTTCCTCGGATATATAATGAAATTTTTATCAGAGAAACAGGCTTTTATTTAATAAAAAGTTCTAATTTTGTAACCCTTTAAAAAAAAAGACGTAAATATCACTGATAAAACGATAACTTAAGATGATATAAAATAAATAATATAATCCCGGCTAAAATATTTTTTTTGGTCGGGTTTTTGTATGAAGCTAAATAAATAATATATATTTCTAATATGAGACAATTAAAAATCACAAAATCAATCACTAACCGTGAGAGTGCTTCGTTAGACAAGTATTTGCAAGAAATTGGTAAAGAGGAGTTGATAACTGTTGATGAGGAAGTTGAGTTGGCTCAACGAATCAGAAAAGGAGATAGAATTGCACTTGAAAAACTCACAAAAGCAAATCTTAGGTTTGTGGTGTCTGTTGCCAAGCAATATCAAAATCAAGGATTGAGCTTACCCGACCTTATTAATGAGGGTAATTTGGGTTTGATAAAAGCAGCAGAAAAATTTGATGAAACACGTGGTTTTAAATTTATTTCGTATGCTGTATGGTGGATTAGACAATCGATACTACAGGCACTTGCAGAACAATCACGAATAGTGCGTTTACCATTAAATCAGGTAGGTTCGCTAAATAAAATAAATAAAGCATACAGCAAATTTGAACAAGAAAACGAAAGAACACCTTCGCCTGAAGAATTAGCTGGAGCTTTAGATTTACCAAAAGAAAAAGTTGTTGATACATTACGTGTTTCAGGTCGTCATATTTCAGTTGATGCACCTTTTGTTGAAGGTGAAGACAACAGTTTACTTGATGTTTTAGAAAATAAAGACAGTCCTAATGCCGACAATCAGCTCATTAACGAATCGTTGAGCAAAGACATTGAACGTGCCTTGGCTACTTTAACAGAAAGAGAACGCGATATTATCCGTCTTTTCTTTGGTATTCAATGCCAAGAGATGACACTTGAAGAGATTGGCGAAAAATTCGGATTAACCCGCGAACGCGTTCGACAAATAAAAGAAAAAGCAATACGCAGACTTCGTCATACATCTAGAAGTAAATTGATAAAAACATATTTAGGATAAAAAAAAAGCCGCTTTACAAAAGCGGCTTTTTTTATAAAATATAATCTGTATTCTCTGCATAAAACTCTACAGGTTGTAAATCGGGTGAATTCACACCTTTATTTATTACCAAATGATGTCTTATTTCATAACAAAGATGACATTTACTTATGTAACCTTCTTTTCGAGGAGTAAAACCGTATTTTGAAACTGCCAATTTATACATACTATTTACACCACCATTCACAAGAATATGTAAAAAAGGATATTTTTTCGGGTCTAATTCTTTTCCCAAATCATCAATATCAAAAGTTACCCCGTTGGTGTGTGAAAAAATGAAATTTCCATAAAGGTCAACATGGAAATGATTTTCTGTAGGAAAATCATAAATACATCCGTAATTGGTTTGTAATAAATCCTGAACTGAATATTTATTAAAATAAGGATCATATATTTTAAAAGAACGTCCTGCAAAAGTAACATTATAACACTCTGCTAATTTATGCATATATTTCGGTCCAAACTTTTTTATATATTTATTAAGAGAATGTGTTTTATTGTTTTCAAACGAAGCAACATCAGGATAAACTTCATTGTCCCAAATAATAATATTAATACCAAGTTGTTCGGCTATTGCCGCAACATTTTGAACTTTCTTCAGCGGAATATTTTCGTTTTGAAAAGGTCCTACCTTTAATAACAATCTGGATAAACCGTTTTGTCGTAGTGTATTTAATAAATCAAGAGTGTCTTTTTTATTTTTATACCATGAACAATTGGTGACAATATGTTCTAAAAAAATAGGACTTTCATTTATTTGCTTAACTGCTCTAACAAGTTCATCGGGATATAAAAAAGGTTCTCCTCCTTCAACATGAACAGATTTACACCCTACCTGTGCTAATTTTAACAATATCTTATCCATCATTTCAACAGATATAAATCCATCTTTTCGATGCGGCGATGCATTATGCCGACAATGTGCACATTTAACAGAACACTTGTAATTGGTCATTATTCCACCCGAATTCAATTTTGACACTAAATACCCCATTGAATTATATTATAAAATCCCTTTTTTTTTAATCTTTTAATTTATTATTAATTTTATCAAAAACAGATAAAAATAGATTTATATCAGAAGTTTTAATGGTAGATAAACGCTCCATTATTCTTCCGTATAAGTTATCATTAATACCTGTTTTATTAAGAACTATCTCAGCTTTTTGTTTTAATAACGCATAACTACCTGATTTGTTAAAAGAATTTGCAGTTTTTAATTTATTTTGTGAAAAAACATATGAAATTATCATCACAGATTGTGCAAGATTTATAGATGGGTAAGGTTTTACCAAAGGAATTGTTACTGCTATATCGCATATATTCAGCTCTTCGTTTGTAAGTCCACTCTCCTCTCTTCCGAAAATAACGGCTACTTTATTAATTGAAGATCTTTTTTGTTTTATTATTTCAACAGCTTGTTCGGGGGTATAATAGTCAAATTTTACGCTTCGTCGTTTTGCTGTTGTTGCAACAACAAAATCAATATCGGCAACAGCTTCATTTAATGTTTTAAAAACCTGAGCATTATGCAAAATCTCAACAGAACCGTGTGCCAACCATTCAGCTTCTTTCTCAAGATGCTTATCGGTATTTACAAGTCTGAGCTTATTAAATCCCATTGTATTAATTGCTCTGGCAGCAGCTCCAATATTTTCGGGAACAGCCGGCTCTACAAGAATAAAAAGAATTTCCATTCGATAAAAAGAATTTCATAATCAATAGATAAGAACAAGAATACAAAATTTTTCTTATAAAAAATAATTTAGGACGGAATCGTCATTATAC
>CAYRJP010000084.1:0-8797 GCA_964424425.1 uncultured Bacteroidales bacterium
TTGTAAAAAATGAAAGAGTGTTTGAACAGAAATATTCAAATGTCGGCTTAAATGTGTATGTAAAAAATATAACATCATTTAAGAATACAAAGTTAAAAGTATTTATAACTTTTTATATAAAAAACATTAATATTTTTTAAAGAATGTAATTATTTATAGACTTTTAGTTATAATATCAAACTTAAAGGTGTATTTTATTTCTATTATTTAAATTAACTGTTTATTATTTTACATAAAAAACATTAAAAAAACGTAAAAAAAAGAGTCGTTCTGAAAAGAACGACTCTTAATAAAAAAAAACTAAACACTAATTTTTAACCACCTTATACGTATAAGTTCGTTTATTATTAGTCAATTTTACAAAATATACACCGTCCTTTTGATTTGTAATATCAATAGAACCGAATTTATTAAACATTTGAGCTTGATTGATAACCCTTCCTGTGATATCAATAATTTCAACAAAATAATTTTGGTCTGCATAAATATTAAGCAATCCTGTTGTAGGATTAGGATAAACCTTAACATGATTCTTCCCGTTAAAAGAGATAGCATCTCCTGTCTTTTTGAAAGGAATAGCACACATTGATATTTCGTATGGGAATGTTTCCACAAGGTTAGCATGACCTGTTTCTTTATCTATTTCATATAATCCGCCGTTACCGTTACCCATATACAGTGTTCCATAAATTTTATCTGTGCTTCTATCGCAGCCGATATCTTGAATATATGATATAGTATCACCAAGATATCCTATTCTGGTAGCCTCACCTGTTTGCTTATTTATAGATAAAAATGATGAACTTTCTTCAGGATTATCAATATTAGCAGTAGAAATACCATAAAGATTACCTTTACTGTCGCAAGCCAATCCCGCACAAACCAATTTACCAATTTTGCCAATCTTTGTAAAGTTTTTAAATCGTTTGTCTGCTCTATATAAATATGATGCTTGCTCATAACTATCCCAATCTTTAAAATAAACGGAATCGGTAGTAGGATCATAAGTAATGCTTCCCGGATTTGAAAGTCCTCCTTCATAGTTAGCTTTTGTTACCAGATAACCGTCACCATTACCGTTTATATAATATATATTACGAGTTCCATATTCCATTGCTGCAATAATGCCGTCAACAAAATCACCTCCTGCTATAAAACTTGTTGTCGCAGACAATTTTAAATCATTAATCATTCCATCATTTTTATCAATATCAACAATATGATATTTCATTAAATCTTCAGGGTCCCAAGCAATATATCCGTAAATTTTGGTTGTATCATAAACAAAATCAACAGCTTCGCAAATTGATAATAAAGTATCATTAACTTTATTTCCGTCATCGGCAAGGGTTACATATGCTTTCATCAAATATGCACATCCATCGGGAGCCGACCAAGCATTATCAAAATAAACCGTATAATACTCATCGGGAACAATGTCAACACCTGATATTGTTTTTTCACTTGTATAAACAGTTGATGAAACATTTGATACTTCTCCTGTAATTTCAATACTTACCGTAAATTCTGTTTCGTTTGATAAACCTATATTTTGAATAATTACAGAAGGCGTAGTATCTTCATGATAAAACAACATATCAGGATTAACATCAGTAACCGATAAATCGTGTTGCTCGGGTTCATAAATAGAAATATCATCAATAGCCCAGAAATAACTAAAATTACCTTGCCAGTTCCATTTAACTTTAACTTCTGATTTTCCGGCTGCATATTCGGTAATATCAATTTTTTCGGTAGCAGCATTTTCTGTGCTACTATCCCATGATTTTACAAGAGTCCAATTTGTTCCTCCATCACTGCTTACATATAATTTACAAGCTCCTCCGTATCCGTCTTTAAAATAATGTTCAAAAATTAAAGTTACATGTTCTTTTGAAGAGCAGTCAATAACCGGAGTAATTAAATCTGCATCTTCTGCTTTATCATCATTACCAAGATAATCACTGTCAAAAATAGCAAATCCGTTTCCCGCTGTTTTTGTGTGTATCTCTTTTTGTCCGGGATTATTAAACAACCATACTCCCGCCTCATTATCAGTATTGTCAATATTTTTCCATCCGTCAGGAAGTGTTTGACCGCTAAAATCTTCCGATAAAATAAAAGATTTTACATTGCTTTGTGCATTAAGTGTTATTACAAACAATACAATAACAACAGTAATCATAAATCTTCTTTTCATAGTTCTTTATTTTTATTTTAAATGCTTTCACAATTTTAGCACTAAAAACAAGAGTTTAGTTGTTAAGTATCCTACTCAAACACATAGCAGGTATTTTTTTTACCTTAGCAAAAGCATAGCACATTTTAATTAAATACTGAAAATCAGATGTTTCTCTTCTAAAAAAAATTAAATTATAGTAGCCGGTGTTGTGCAATTTTATTGCATTTGAAACGAAAAAGATAGGAGGGTATTAAATTGTATGGTTGATTTTCTATTTTGTATATAGATAAGGTTAGATTTTTTATTTAATGCAGATTTTATCTTTTGTTATTTTACATATTATAAATTTGTTTGATAAACATTAATACTTTCATTCTGATTAAGGTTGTTAATATTAAACTCGGTAAACTTTCTATTTGATAATAAAAATGCTTATGTCAGGTTTTGGCACAACTTATATTTTATATTTATCAAAAATTAAAATTATTTTGATATGGAAAAATTAGTTAATGAATCAGTAAAAGAGTTTATCGAAAAGTTTGCAAAAAAATCGGATGAAGAAATATTACAATTATTTGATAATAGATTAGATTATCAAGTAGAAGCGGCAACAGCAATTATCAATATTGCTATTGAACGAGGTTTGATAGAGATGAGCGATAATTTAAAAAAAGAGTTGAATACAGATAAAGACTGGTATTATGAATTTGGCAAAAAGAGAAAAGGACCATTTATGTATTCTGAGATTATTAGATTAATAAATGATGAAACATTGTCGTTTGATAGTTTAATATGGAAAAGAGGATACGGTGAATGGCAACAATTAAAAGATACTGAATTTGTATCTTTTATTCCAAATCATCAACCACCGCCATTAACAGGAAATAAAGTAGGAAACATATTTGTTTGGTTACTTGCGTTGAGTCCGATATTTAGTGTGATGATAGTAGGAACAAAGGTGCTTTACAATTCATCTTGGTTATATTGGATAATATTGAATACAATACTTGTAATATTAGACGGTTTTAAACTTAAACGAGCAGGTTATAAATCAAATATTTTGTGGGGAGTAATATTTGTGCCCGTTTATTTGTGGAAACGTGCAACATTGACAAAACAGTCAAAAAGTTATTTTTGGGTATGGCTTATTGCATTATTTATTCTTTCGTATTATTAATTTGTAAAATGACAGGTTTTGGCACAAGTAATAGTTATATTAGTTAACAGAAAAATTTAAAATAATAATAAAATGTCATCAATACAAGGAAAAATAAAGCAGTATTATTTGTTAATCAACTATTTACTGCAAAAACCGAATGTGACAAAAGCCGAAATAACAGACTATTTCGAGAAAAATGATTTTATCATAACACAACGGACATTTTTCAGACTGATAGAAAGTTTACGTGATGATTTCGGTATTGATATTGTTTGTGACAGAGGCACAAACACATATTATATCAATAGAGATAATACAGAACTTGTTAATACTTTTTTGCATTTTATTAATTCAACAATGCAAGCAGAATTTGTTATAAATAATATTAAAGATTTACATTCTTTGACAAAGTATATTCATTTTTCCGATTTTACATTAGAGCGAGGTCTTGAATATCTTCAACCTATTTTAGATAGTATAAAAAATAATAAGGAGATAGAATTTGAATATGAAAAGTTTAATCATAATAAATTAAGCACTTATAAATTACAACCGTATTTGTTGAAAGAGTATCAAAATCGTTGGTATGTTTTTGGTTATAACCCTAATAAGCAGCGATATTCTACTTTTGGAATTGATAGAATGCAAAATATCCAATTTACAAATAATGTTTTTAAAAAAGAGGATGTTGATACTGTTGGATTTTTTGATAATATAGTAGGACTAAATTATGATGAACACGAACTTCAAGAAGTAATAATTCGGGCAACAGAAATAGAAGCAAAATATTTGCGAACACAACCATTGCATAAAAGTCAACAAGAAATAAAAGAAAAAATATTTAAATTCACTTTAAAACCAAATTATGAACTGTTTCAAATGTTAATGATGCGAGCAGCAGGAATTACGGTTTTAGAACCACAATGGCTGAGAAAACAAATTCGAGACGAGTTAATCGAAATGTTAGAAAATTATAATTAAAATACACAATAATGAACACATCACCCATTCATAAAAATAAAGATAAACATATTTATAACGAAAATTATATCTATAATTTTAAAACTGAAACAGGAAGGCAATTGTCAGTAAAAGGTTGTTATTTAAAACACATTCATTCTCAACAGAAGAAAATAGTAAATGTGACAGATGAAATAGAAAGTAGTTATGTTTTTAAAAATTGTGTTAATGTGAATTTTAAAATTCCAAAACAGATTTTAAAAGAAAACAACATAAATATTGATGCTGAAAAATTGGAATTGCCGGATGGATTGTATGAACATTGGCTTAACAAAGAAGCTATATTTCCGTTAGAATTTAATTACTCTAATATTAACGATTTAATTAAAAATAATCTGCATATATTGATAGAAAAACGAGATATAATATTAAAAAGAGGTGATTTTTATTTTATAAAATCAGGTAGTTTTGTCAGCAGGCATCGTTCTTATGCTTCTTTTTCAATTTCTTTGGGGCAGTGGCTTGACAACATTGATTCGTTTACTGTTGAAATGGAAACAGAATCTGATAAGATTGAAAAAGTAGCTGTTTATTATTTATCGGAAAGATTTGAAGAGTTTACCGCTTGGCAAGGATGGGCTTTTGATACTAAACGTTTAGTGAGAGGAAAAAATCGTTTGAAAGAATATAGTAAATTGGTTAAGTTGTTTAATAGCAAGTGTTTGGAGTTAAATAACTTTGCATTAAGTTTTCCATATATTCAATATGCAGAATTGGAAAACTTTTTAAATAAATAAATATTGTAAGCTATGGCGGAATTAAAATCTGAAAATAAAATAATTTCTGTAAAAGATTTATTACAAACAGAAGAATTAACTATACCCAATTACCAACGCCCATATAAATGGACAGAGAAGAATGTAAATCAACTTATTGATGATATTATTAATCATAAAGATAAGTCAGAATATAGATTAGGAACACTGGTTGTTCACAAAGAAAAGAAAAACGAACAAGAGATACTAAATATAGTTGACGGACAACAACGAACATTGACATTAACATTAATAGCTTATGCAATATCTCAGGATGATAAGAAAATTAAAAGAATATTAAAAAAAAGTGAACATTCAAATCACTACAAACCTGTATTGATGAATCTTGAATTTTCTAATGACATTACAAAAAGAAATATTCAAAATAATTACAAGGTAATTCAACGAAGAATAGTCGATTTTGATGATAAAGTAATACGCTTTTTTTATGAAAAGTGTAAGTTAGTAAAAGTTATTCTTGAAGATATTTCAGAAGCATTCCAATTTTTTGACTCCCAAAATGCAAGAGGTAAAGATTTGTATCCGCACGATCTTTTAAAAGCCTTTCATTTGAGAGAAATGAATAACTCTTTGGAAAAAGAATGGCTTGATATTGTTGAAAAATGGCAAGAAATGGAAAAAGAAAAATTATCCGAGCTTTTTGAAAAATATCTATTTAGAATAAGAAATTGGAGTAAAGGGTATTCAGCTAAATATTTTACAAAAAATGAGATATCTGTTTTTAAAGGTGTCAGTTCTGATATTAAAGAAGAATATCCTTTTACAAAAACATATCGAATAACTAACTATTATATAGAAGAATATAACAAATCTATTCATAAGCTAATTCAAAAAAACAGATTTAATTACCCATTCCAGTTGGATCAAGTTATAATAAATGGGAAAAGATTTTTTGAAATGATATTTTTTTATAGTGAAATGAAAAATAAAATAAGTAAAATTGATAATCAGATATTAAATTTAATAGATAATTATAAAGGTAATAATAGAACAGGAGATAAATATATTCACAATATGTTTTACTGTGGGTTAATTTATTATATAGATAAATTTGGAGAAAAAGATTTAGATAAAGCCATTAATAAAATATTTATTTGGGCATATTCTTTAAGGTTAAAGCTTCATAGCGTAGGTATTGACTCTATTGATAATTATGCTCTTAATAAAAAACATTCAACTGTAAATTTATTTAAAACAATAAGAGAATCAATCAATCATACAGAAATATTAAATATTAATTTGGAAATATTAAAAGAAAAGAAAATAAAAAGGAAAAATATTATAGAAATTATTAAAAAATTTGAAGAATTAAAATATTATGAATCATAATAGCATACAACAATATACAATAAAAGAACTTTTTAGTTCTGATAATAATTATGTAATACCGATTTATCAACGAGATTATGCCTGGGAAAACTCTGAAATTACACAATTGATTCAAGACATTGTTGATTGTAAAAAATATAGAGGTTCTCAGCCTTATTATATTGGCACTTTAATAGTATATGAACGAAACAAAAACAATAAAACTGTATTTGAAGTTATTGATGGTCAACAACGACTTACAACATTGACTATCTTATTGAGTTTTATTAAGGCAAATAAAAAATATTCCGAATTAAATTGGTATAAGAAACTAAATTTAGATTTCGATAATCGAAAAAAATCAACAAATGCATTGGAATATATTTTTAACAACTATGATAATAAAGAATGTAAAGAATGTAATAATTCTATAATACAAGGGTATAAAGATATAGGAAAAGCATTAATAAAAATACTAAGTGATTTTAATTTATCAGTGAAAGATTTTTGTGATTATCTTTTTAATAAAGTGTATATTTTACAAGTATTAATGCCCGAAGATACTGACTTGAATCATTATTTTGAAATAATGAATACTAGAGGAGAGCAACTTGAAAAACATGAAATATTAAAAGCAAAATGTTTAGATGTATTAAATGTTGAAGATAGATATTTTTTTAATACTATTTGGGAAGCCTGCTCCAATATGGAAAAATACGTTCAATATGGATTTAACACTAAACAAAAGATAGATATTTTTGGCAACGATTGGAGTAATATTGCTGATATTGAGATTGTGTTAAATAAATTAAAACATGATAAAAAGTATGATAAAGTAGAAAACAGTGTTTCAATAAAAGACTTGTTAAAAGAAAATATTATTGAACAAGCATCTAATAATTTACAAGATGAAGATTCGCCCGATAGATTTAATTCAATAATAGATTTTCCAAACTTTTTATTGCATATTTTGCGAATTCAAGTAAATCAAGATAATGATACAAAAGAAGATATTGCTTTAGATGACAAAAGATTACTTGATTCATTTGACAAGTTCTTAAAAAAAGATAATGCAAGAAAATTTGTGATAAATTTTGGTTACAATTTACTTAAAGGGAAGTTTTTATTTGATAAATATATTATAAAAAGAGAGTTTAATAAAGGAGCTGATCAGTGGAGTTTAAAACAATTAAAAAGAGGAGAAGAAAATACTGTTAGCTATGTAAATACTTTTAACGATGAAAATATAAATAGAGAAGTTTTAATGTTGTTGTCAATGTTTCATGTTTCGACACCTACAAAAGTTTATAAACATTGGTTAAATGCAGCATTGAAATACTTATTTGAAAATGAGATAACAGCATCTAACTATAAAAAACATCTTGAAGAATTAGCAAAAAGATTTTTATATGAAAGATTTTTAGCAAAAGAACCGAAAGATTATTATGAAATAATTTATTCTGAAAAGTCAATAAATAATTCCCATAACATTGATAAAAATAAACTTCATCAAGGAACAACGGTAGATAATTTCATCTTTAATTATCTTGATTATTTATTGTGGCAAGATTATAAAACAGATAAAAAAAATTTTAAAATAGATAATAAAATTATTGAAGATTCTCGAATTGAAAAGTTTGATTTTACATTCCGAAGCTCTGTCGAACACTATTATCCGCAACATCCAAGAGGATATGATCCTATTGATATAAATTGGTTAAATCATTTTGGCAATTTATGCTTAATCAGTTCTTCAAAAAACTCCTCCTTGAGTGATTATATGCCTATTGCAAAAAAAGAGCACTATGATAATAGCTCTACCATTGATAGTATTAAGCAAAGAATAATGATGCAGTATAAATACTGGGATACAGGTGGTAATAATGAAATAAATGAGATAAAAGAACATGGAGAAGAAATGATTAAATTATTATTAAAAGATTTAAACAACTAAAAACCAAAAGTCGCTAATTGTGGTAATATCTAAAAACATGATATAGATTTTTTATTATTTAATACCGACTGCAATTTTTCAGTTCGATACCTTTTGTTTACTTTTTTTATTCAAAATATTGTATTTACCCGGAAACGATTGCGTTAACCTTTACTATACCACTCATACAATACTGTAGTTGCGGAAATAAAGAAAAATTTCTTTATTTATATTTTAAAACATATAAAAATAAAGAAATTTTTCTTCATTAAAACTGCTTTTTCTAAAACGTTGATTATCAATGATTGAAAAACATTATTGTTAAGTTTGAACGTGAAAAAGTGATATTTATCATACAAAACCCCTCTTATCTAAAAATAATCTAAATAACTGATTTTTAATATATTATATATTATTTG
>CAYRJP010000085.1:0-8725 GCA_964424425.1 uncultured Bacteroidales bacterium
AATTTATTTACCGGTCGGGTAAAAGCTGTGTAAAGCCACCGCAGATATTCAGTATTCATCATCTCATCGGTTAGCCAACCTTGGTCAACAAAAACAGCATCCCACTGTCCGCCTTGTGCTTTGTGACAAGTAATAGCATAACTAAATTTTACTTGAAGAGCATTAAAATATTGATTCTCTTTTACAGCCTTTATTTTAGCTCGCTTAGTTCGCAAATTTTCGTAGTCTTCCATTACCGAATAAAACAACTTATTATTTTGCTCTTGCGATAACGAAGCTGTTTCCGATGTTAAAGTGTCAAGCAAAATAGTAGTATCAATTTCAAGCTCTGGATAATCCAAAAACCTTACCGACACATCGGCAAATCTGAACCCGTAAAGTTCTTTATACTTACCTATACGGGTAATTTCAACAATATCACCGTTTGCAATAAAATCGGTATATTTTTTATCGTCATCCGACAACCAAAAATAATTATTTTTAACTACCATAAGAAAATCGCCGACCGACAGTTCATCTTCATACCATAAAATTTGTTGTCGTATTCCTTGATTAAATCTGTTTGCTCTTTTATTTGAGCGACATACTACAATAGTATTGTCGGCACCGTATTTTCCGTAACAGTTATCTATTTCTTCAATTAAATCAACTCCCGACAATTTAACAATATCATTAAAATTATGAATATCAAATTTTGGATAATTATTATCTTTCTCGGAAATTTTTGTTCGTATTAAAGTAGCATTACGTAAAATTCCCGATTTATCCGATTGCCTTACCACTTGTGTAAGTTCATATTCAATAATATCAAACCCCATACTATCAACAACTTTTTTATTCAGAGCAGGACTAACATCTAATCCCACAGGCGGAAGTTGGGCTGTATCGCCTGTTAAAATTAATTTACAATTAACACCCGAGTAAACATACTCCATAAGGTCGTCAAGCACTCTGCCCGAACCGAATATTGAATTTTCAAAAGAGTTGTTTGCTATCATTGATGCCTCATCAACAATAAAAAGAGTATTGCGATGCAAATTTTTATCAAGAGTAAACTCTCCTATCCCGTCCTTTTGCGATTTTTGACGATAAATTTTTTTATGAATAGTTGATGCCTGTTTACACGAATATACCGACAGCACTTTTGCGGCACGTCCTGTGGGAGCCAGCAATACCGATTTCATTCGCAATGCAGGCAAACTTTTTACCAACGCACTTATAACCGATGTTTTTCCTGTTCCGGCATATCCTTTTAAAATAAAAACTTTATCGTGACCGGAACTGTTTTTTAAATCTAAAATAAAATCAGCAAGCAAATCAATTAATTGCTCTTGATTATCAGTAGGAATATATCCCAATTTATCGGTTAATATTTCAATAATGCGATTTTTTACCATAATTTAACACGAAATTTGCAAATGAAGAATTGTCATACTAAAATTATTTTTAAATTTGCATCCAAACTTAATTAAATTAGTTTAAGTTTTTTTATGGAATTTATCTTATTTTTTATCTTATTTAAGTTGCAATAAAAAATGCTTAAACAAAATAAGTTTTTTATATTTGAAAATATTTAAAGAATACATAATTTATTTATAAACTTTATACAAATGAAACCGACAATGTCGGAGATAATTATTTTTCGACATCTGAAGAATAATTATAATTTATTAAATATCAAATAATTACTAAATTTTAAACAGATGAAAAAAGTTATTCAAATTTTATTGGCTGTTCTTATTATTGTAATGGCGTATCTTTTGGTAGAATCAATAATGAAACCCATACGTTTCAAAAAAGAACAAACACACAGATATGCTGTTACAATTCAGAATCTCAAAGATATTCGTAAAGCACAACTTGCATATAAAGATGTTTATGGCGAGTTTACAGGTAGTCTTGATACTCTGACAAATTTTGTAAAATACGATTCATTAAAAATTATTTACAAAAAAGGTGAAATTCCCGAAGAGATGTTAGGTAAAATTACCGAAAAAGAAGCTATTGCCAAAGGTATTATTGTTCGTGATACTATTCGTATAGCAGTGCTTGATTCTCTTTTCGGAAAAGATTATCCTGCTGATTCTTTACGCTATATTCCGTTTTCGGGAGGTAAAGAATTTAAAATGGCTGCCGGAGAAGTTGTTACAGGTTCAAAACTTAAAGTTAAAGTTTTTGAAGCAAAAGCACCAAGTAAATGGATTTTACGCGGTCTTGATAAACAAATGATTATTAACTTTAACGACGGTTGGGATTATCCGGGATTAAAGGTTGGTTCACTTGAAGAAGCTAACAATGCCGCAGGTAATTGGGAATAAACATTTAACAATTTTAAAATTAATATTTTGATTGAACAGGTTAAATTTTTAGATAAATCTTTTAACTCAAACAATATTAATAATTATCATTTATCCCTTCAGATAAGTCTGAAGGGATTTTCTTTGTGTTTACTCGACCGTGAACGCAACAAGTTTATTGCTCTTGAAAATTATTATTTCGATAAAATATCATCGTATAATATTCTTTTAGAAGAAATTCAGGAAATATTTAATGATTACAATATTCTTAATCAAAATTACAATCACGTAAAGTTACTTTTTACAACAACAAAATTTACATTTATCCCTTCACCTTTTTTTGACCACAAAGAGATAAATACATTTTTTTCGTTTAATCACGAAATATCCGAAAACGAAACTATACACACAAACTATACTTACGGAAATTCATCATACACAGTGTTTTCTATTCCTGATATTATTGAAACATTTTTTAAAGAAAAATTTCCGAATCTGAAAATATATCATCATTCTTGCCCAATGATTGAAGATATTTTACTGCAAAGTAAATTAAACGACAATAAACCTAAAGTTTACCTGAATATATTACAGGATGTTGTTGATTTTGTAGTTGTTGACAATAATAATCTTAAAATTTTCAATACATTTTCTTATACTTGTGAATCCGATTTTATCTATTTTATATTAAATGCCTTTAATCGTTTAAAGCTATCATCAGTAGAAACACCAATAACTATTTCAGGAATAATTAAAACTAATGACAAAAAAATAGAAACACTGAAAAAGTATATAAAACAGATTGTTTTTGCTCGTTATCCCGGGCATTTTGAATATGCATACGGATTTAATGAAATTCCCGAACACTATTTTATCAACTTAATTAATCTTTACCAATGCGTATAATCAGCGGAAAGTTTAAAAAAAAATCTATTATTCCTCCTAAAAATTTCAAAGCTCGCCCCACAACCGACATGGCAAAAGAGAGTTTTTTTAATATTATTGAAAATGAATTTGATATTGAAACCTTGAAAGTTCTCGATTTGTTTAGTGGAACAGGCGGCATAAGCTACGAATTTTTATCTCGCGGATGCCCTGATATTACTTGTGTTGAGATAAACTTTTTGCATTATTCATTTATAAAAAAAACAATTGCAGAATTAAATGGTAAAGATAAAGCTCATGTTGTAAAAGCTAATGCTTTCAGATATCTTGAGAAATGCCCGCACCAATTTAACTTGATTTTTGCCGACCCTCCTTACAATATCAAGGGTATTGAAACTATTCCCAATCTTGTGTTTGACAATAATTTACTGCTATCCAATGGACTGCTTATTGTCGAACATTCTGCAAATACTGTATTTACAGGAAATAAATATTTACGTAATCAGAAAAAATACGGCAGCGTAAATTTCAGCTTTTTTGAGAATATTTGAAAAACTAATCTTTCAATGAATAATATTATACTTTTTTAACCCTTTAAGAGCATTTTGCAATCTCTCCTCTCCTACTCCCGAAACTACAAAATACGGAAACCCGAATTTTTCCATTTCACTTTTGTAAATACCGGAAAGTTTTATTCGCATTTCACCGCCGTTTTCTCTAACAGGGTCGGAAATCCACGGTAAATCGGTATTACATAACAGATGCAGACACACAGGCAATTGTTCAATTGCGTTAATTAACCAATTAGGACTTTTATTATAAACCACATCAAACCATACTTTAGTAATTATCAAACCTGTGTCAAAAATTGTTAAACCCGAATTATCAGAAACAACTGTTTTAAACTGATTTATCTGCAATCGAGCTATATCTTCAACATCCGAATAAGTATATTTCCTGTTAAGATTTTCAATATATTCGCGTGATAATTCAGGAATACGATTACAATTTAAAACCTTTGCCAAACTATCCGCCAGCCAAGTTTTACCCGTAGATTCGGCACCCGTTATTACAACAAACTTTTTGTTAATTTGTGTTGTTTTTTCCATTCTTTATTCCATTCAATATATCCGGCAACAGCTAAAATAGTAAGCACAACAAACAGAATTATCGACGGATAAAGTCCTCGGTAATAATACAATCCTATCGATACAGCATCTACAATTATCCATATAATCCAATGTTCGATAATTTTTCGCGTAAGCATCCACGTTGCCGTAAAACTAAGCGATGTGGTAAACGAATCAACCCAAGGAACAGGTGAATCGGTAAAATAAATTAAAAATTGTGCTATTAAAACAAACAGTATAAATGTAACTGCCGACAATATTAACCACTGTTTCGGTGTTAAACGCGATACCGGTAATTCTGTTTTTTCACCACTGTTGTTGCTATCAAGTCTTGCCCAATGTATCCAGCCGTAAACACCCATTACTACATAATACACTTGAAGTGACATATCGGCATATATTTTTGAATCGAAAAATACATACAAATATAAAAACGAAGATATAATACCGAATATCCAACACCATATATTTTGTTTTATCGATAAAATTATATATGCTAAACCTGTTGCAACAGCAGTTATTTCTATCCAATTCTGAATAAACCAATTCATTGTTTTTGAGTGTTTGTGCAGATAAGATAAATGTTTTTGTATAAATACTAAAATAAAGTCAGGGCTTTGCAGATTAGATTATTGTAAATTAGCAAAGTCTTGACTTTTTAAGCAGTTTTTGTTTTTATCTTCCTAACTTTTTATTATATAAATCATCGTTTAATATTACTTCTACCGATTTTTTATAAATAGGGTCAACCTCATTAATTATCTCAAAAAACTCGGAATTAGAAAATAAATTTCGTGCAATCAATGCCTTTATATTTGTTTTAAGGCTGTTAAGACTTTTATTATATTCCTTTTCGTTAAATTCCAACTTCTCTTTCTCGGCATAGTCGGTTAGTTCTTTAAGCATCTTATCGGTAACCGTAAAATTATCTTTATAATATGAAAAATCTTTACCGTTTTTATACTGTTTTTCAAGTTTTTTACGGTTTTTATCCATATAATTAATTACATAATGATTTAAAATGCCCTTACGAATTAAGTTACTGTAATATTTTGAATAATCAACAGTATCAATAGGCACAAATATATCAGGTAATATTCCGCCGCCACCATAAACAGTTCTTTTATTTACAAGAGTAAAATATTTTAACGAATCGGGGAAATGCACAGAATCTTCATTGAGCAACTCCCCATTGTTATACCTGTTAATCAAGTCTTTATGATATTCATCAACACCTTTTGCATACGACTTTTGGATACAACGCCCCGACGGAGTATAATAGCGAGCAATTGTAAGTCGCATAGCCGAACCATCGGGCAACCCGAATTGACGCTGCACAAGTCCTTTACCAAAGCTTCGACGACCTACAACAACACCTCTGTCCCAGTCTTGAATAGATCCGGTAACAATTTCACTTGCCGATGCCGAACCTTCATCAATCATAACTACAACTTTTCCTTGCTCAAAATTACCGCGACTTGTAGCTCTTAAATCCTGACGTGGAGAATGCGTACCCAAAGTATAAACAATCATCTGTCCGCTTTTTAAAAACTCATCCGCCAAATCATGAGCCATATTCAAATAACCACCTCCGTTGTTTGATAAATCAAGTATTAAATTCTCGGCACCTTCGGCTTTTAGTTGCTTCACGGCTTTACGATATTCATCCATTGTTGTTGCCGAGAATCTGTTGAGTTTAATATATGCTACCTTAGCATCTTTATCAACCATATAAGCGGCATCAAGACTATAAATAGGGATTTTATCGCGAATAACTGTAAAATCAATTAATTCGGAACTTTTTCCGCGTTTTATTTCAAGGTCAACTTTTGTTCCCTTTTTTCCGCGTAATTTATCAAATACCATTTGATTGGTTAACCCGATACCTGCTACATTCTCACCATCAATAGTTACAATACGGTCACCTGCCATTATACCTACTTTTTCGGAAGGACCACCCGAAATTGGAGTAACAACAATTAAAGTATCATCCATTATATTAAACTGAATACCAATACCGTCGAAACTTCCTTGTAAAGGTTCGTTCATTCGTTTTACTTCGTCTTTGGTAATATATACAGAGTGCGGGTCAAGTTCCTTAAGCATTTGAACTATAGCATCTTCAACAAGTTTACTGCTGTTTACCGTATCTACATAAAAATTGTCAATTAGTCCGAGAACTTTTGAAAATTTATAAACATCATCGTTAAATAACTGACTGTATCCGTTAATGTTAAACAAAAACACAGATAAAACCACACTTAATAAAATCTTTTTAATCATAATTATAACTTAATGGTAAATTAATATTCAATACTGTTTGGAAGCATCAAAGTTACAATAAAATTCTTTTTGTAAAATTATTGCCGCTATTTTAATGTTTTTTTAACAGTTTTTCAACGGAGTTGAAAGTGAAAAGTTTATAAAGTTGAAAGTAAGCGTCTAGTAATCTATTTCCAGTTAAAAGTTGTCATTTCGAACGATAGTGAGAAATCCCTTAGCAAATCGTAGAAGTTATTAGCAAAGGGTTGGCTACAGACTTCGCCTTTACAATGACAGATATAATGAGTTTAAAGTTATTTAATGAATAATTCAATATTTCAATGTTCTACACCATTAGAAAAAAGAGCGTGCAAGATTAATTGCTAACAATAATAATAAAAAGTATATTTGTAGATTGTAATAATTAAAGGAATATTAATGAAAGTAATATCAAAAAAAGCAATTTCAAGACGAGAGTATTGGATTGAAGAGATAAAAAATATAAGTGGTAATTTCGGCGATGAAGCTCAACGTCTCGAAAATGAACTTGAACTTGAAATAAAAAAATATGGAAAATCTGTCTTGATTGACCATTTAAGACTTTGTGGTAATATTCCTGAAATGTATGGTCACGATACAAGTGAAGAAAAACAGTATTCAAAATATACTGACGCTCTTTTGTCTTTTGCATATAAAGCAATGGGATTAAAAAGTGCAGTTTTAACAGAAAGAGCAGATGTGGCAGATGTTGATGTTTATGCTAAAAAATATAGTTTTGTTGCAGACGCAAAAGCATTTAGATTAAGTAGAACTGCAAAAAATCAAAAAGATTTTAAAGTTCAAGCAATGGATAATTGGAAACACGGAAAACCATATGCTATGGTAGTTGCACCTATTTATCAATTGCCAAGTCGTTCAAGTCAAATTTACCAACAAGCATCAACACGAAATGTGTGTATTTTTACATATTCTCATCTTTCCTTATTGGTAAATTATGCAATTGAAGAAAGTCATTCAAAAGCAGAAGAATTATTACATAGAATATTTAAAATTACTCCAGCACTTAATCCGTCAAAAAGTGCAAATGATTATTGGTTAACAGTTAATAAAACAATCTTAGATTTTTCAAAAGTTCTTAATGAATTATGGCAGATTGAAAAAATTGCTTCTGTGGAAGCTATAGAAATTGCTAAATATGAAGGATTGAAATATTTAGCATCTGAAAGAGAAAAAATAATGCGAATGACACACGATGAAGCGTTAAAAGAATTGATTAAGCTAAGTAAAATAGAAAGTAAAATAAAAATCATTGAAAGTATTAGTGATAATGGTCTATTTGAAATTAAATAATATGACATCAAATTATATAAATAAAGTTACAATTGGAAATTGCGTAGAAGTATTAAAAAACTTTGATGAAAATTCTATTGATTTAACCGTTACCTCACCGCCATATGATAACCTTAGAACATATAAAGGATTTGTATTTCCATTTAAAGAAATTGCCAATGAATTATTTAGAGTTACAAAAGAAGGTGGTGTAGTTGTTTGGGTTGTCGCAGATGCTACAATAAAAGGCTCAGAAACTGGAACAAGTTTTGAACAAGCTCTTTATTTCAAGGAAATTGGATTTAACCTTCACGATACAATGATTTTTCAAAAACAAAATCCAATACCTCAAATATATAGAAAACGATATAATAATGTCTTTGAATATATGTTTGTATTTAGTAAAGGAACAGTAAAGACACACAATCCTATTATGATAGACACTTTACACGGTGGTTTAAAACTAAATGGCACAACTTATAAGAATTATTCAAAAGGAGAACAAAAAAGAGAAAAATTAGCAAAACCTGTAAAGGATAAAAAAATCAAAGGTAATATTTGGGAATATGTAGTAGGAAAAAAAGCAGAAGACCAAGAAGCAAAAGGACATCCTGCACCATTTCCAAGTGCATTAGTAAGAGACCATATCATATCTTGGACAAATAAAGATGATATTGTTTTAGACCCAATGTGCGGAAGTGGAACTACTTGTAAAGTTGCTGTTCAGCTTAATCGTAATTATATCGGAATAGATGTGAGTGAAGAATATTGTGAAATGGCAAAAAAACGAATTGAAATCTATAAAAGACAACCAACTCTTGA
>CAYRJP010000086.1:0-6640 GCA_964424425.1 uncultured Bacteroidales bacterium
AATAGCAACATCTTTATTTGCGGCTGTTTGTATTTTTATATATGTTATCATAGTTTCGGTGCCGACTTGGTAGCATGCCTCGTGAATTTTCTTTACAATATCCATAAGTTCATCGTAATACCCTTCAAGTACTGTTTCAAAAGGACACACCTTGTATTTAATGCCTGATTTTTCGATTATCTCAATGGCTTTATCAACCAATGCATAAGTATCTTTATCTTTTGCTCGCGGCAATACCTGAATTGCCATATTTATTTTATTCGTCATCATCGTCAAATGTGTTTAAATCAATGTCTTCAATATCATCAATATTATCAATTTCATTTTGTTCGGGGAGCTTATTATTAATAAAATCGGTAATTTCTTTTGCCGTAAGTTTTTTTACATTGGTAACAATAAAATTATGACTTAAAAAGTTACCATACTGATTACACTCTTCAATTATTGCACGGAACATATTTTGAAATGCTATATTAAACGGTATCAGAGTTGTAAGCATAGCATAATTTTCTTCAAAAATTATTTCTTCAAACTCACAATTTTGTTTTTTTAGAGCAAATTCAAATTCCGAAGAGATTATTTTTTTTTGAAAATCGGAAAATTCAGATACGTTTTCACCAACAAATACCACAAAATATCTAAGCATATTATTTTTGCCGCCTAATCCTGTTGATATAAACACTTGATTTTCATCGAGAAGTGAACTCTCAAGTAATATTCGCGACTCTTGCAAGGCTAAAATTGTCCAATCTTTTAACTCTTGTGGTGCTGTTTTTGCAAACTCTTCAATTATTCTGAAAGCCTTAGGATCGTCAATTTTTGCAAGCTGAACAAGAATTTTCTTTTTTTCTTCGATTGATATTTCATCAGTTTTTAAATCGGGGATATTATCAATATTAAAATCTTTATCGACTTTGTTCTTCTTTGAAAATTTAAAATACTCAAGTTGCAAATCTACATCAATCTGATCTTCGAGAATACTAAATTTCTTGGGAAGTTTTCCGCCGAATTCTTGTAATTTATCAAATAAACTATCGTCCATGTTGTGCTTTTTATTGACAAAGATAAAACTATTTAGTAAGATAAAAATTGCAAACAAGCGGTATTTTATTTTTTTGTTTGCTTGGGCACTATTATAAAAACATATTTAATAAAAAGTGGAGTTGCCGGGACTCGAACCCGGGTCCAAACAAGGAAGCCATATGCTTTCTACATGCTTAGCTTTGACTTGGTTTTCGAGTATAAGCTGGATCAAAGCCACCGACTTATACCTTAGCTTCTTAATCTTGTTCCGATAGCGAAGCATTATCGGAACCAGTTCTGAATTTATAGCACCTCCTTATCGATGAGCCTCAGAACAGCGGCTTTCGGGAGATGTCTTGTCCCAACTCCTAGAATCGGGATTAAGCTAATCTACTAAACTTCGATTAAGCAGCAAGAGCAAAATTGTTTTCGCCAATTAAAAAGTGTGTGCCTGAGTTTTACGGGTCAGTTTCACTACACCCGGCATGCTTACATACCACCTCATCTTGCTGTCAAAACCAAATCAACCCCTTTTTAAGATGATATTTTACGCTTTTTTATCTACAAAAAGCGTGCAAAGATACAAATTCTGTTATTTATCACATAAAAAAAGTTATTTTTATTTAATGCATTTTGTAAATTCGGCTTTCATTTTTTTACTAAAACTACAATATACTATGGCAAAAAATAATATTAAACTCGGTATTTTAAAAGAAACAAAAACACCTCCCGACAGAAGAGTCCCCATAACTCCTGTTTTAGCAGATAAAGTGTTGCGTAATTTTCTTAATATAGACTTAGTTGTTCAACCAAGTGAACTGCGTTGTTTTAAAGATGAAGAGTATGATTATTTAAATATTGATTTGCAAGCCGACTTGTCGGATTGTGATGTTTTAATGGGAGTAAAAGAGGTAAAAATAGATAAGCTGATACCTGAAAAAACATATATGTTTTTTTCGCATGTGGCAAAAAAACAGCCTTACAACAGAGATTTACTAAGAGCTATTCTAAATAAAAAAATCACCTTGATTGATTATGAATATTTAACATATCCCAATGGTATGCGCATTGTTGCTTTCGGCAGATGGGCAGGTATTGTGGGAGCTTACAATGCTTTGCGTGCAAGGGGCGAAAGAACAAATAACTTTGCTTTAAAACCTGCTTACAAATGTCATGATATGGAGGAGATGTTTGGCGGATTGAAAAAAATATCGTTAAAACCACTTAAAATATTAATTACAGGAGGAGGACGTGTTGCTCACGGAGCGATGGAGACTTTAAGTGTATTAGATATTCGAAAAGTAACACCGAAAGAATTTTTAACTCAAACTTTCGATGAGCCTGTTGTTTGTCAGATAGAGCCTATGCATTATGTAAAACGTAAAGATGGCGGACTTTTTGACATGCAACATTTTATTAACAATCCTCAAGAGTATGAGTCAACATTTAAACCATACACAAAAGTAGCTGATATTTTTATTGCTTGTCATTTTTGGGATGACAAATCACCTAAATTTATCGAAAAAGAAGATTACCTTGCCCCTGATTTTAATATCTCTATCATTGCAGATGTAAGTTGTGATATTGACGGTCCTATAGCATCAACTTTGCGTGCATCTACAATTGAAAACCCGTTTTACGGATATAATCCCCAAAAGGGAGTAGAAGAACCGGCATTTACCAATCCCGAGAATATTACCGTAATGGCAGTTGATAATTTGCCGGGTGAATTACCTCGCGATGCTTCACGCGAATTTGGAAAAGAATTAGTTGATAAGGTATTTCCGGCTCTATTTGTCGATGACCAAGATGGAATAATTAAAAGAGCTACAATTGCAAAAAACGGAAAATTAACACAAAAATTCTCTTACTTGCAAGATTATGTTGACAGCAAAGAGTAATGATTTATGAAAATTAGCCTATTACATGCAAGATAATTATACTTTAAAAAATTAATTATCTTGCATTTTATTTTTTATCAAAAATATTTTTAAAAATCACTGTAACAATCTTCAAAATATCTCTTCTATAAAATATATTTATATTAAATACATTTTAGTTAACATAAATTAATTATTCTCATTAACCAAAAACACTACTTATGAAAAAATTTAGTTTTTTAATTGTTTTGTTGATATTGTCGTTTATAGGCTTTTCGCAAAATAACCCGTTAAATGTAGAAACTTACACATTAAAAAACGGACTAACAGTTTATTTAAATGTTGACCACACAATGCCTATGGTTCATGGTATGGTAGTAACAAAAGGCGGTGCGAAACGCGACCCTGCCGATGCTACCGGTGTAGCTCACTATTTTGAGCACATGATGTTTAAAGGGACAGATAAAATAGGAACGATAGATTATACTAAAGAAAAAGTTTATTTAGACAGTATCTCTGATTTATATGATAAACTGGGACAAACAACTGATGATGATAAACGTCTTGAAATACAGAAAGAGATAAACAGAGTATCAATAGCGGCTTCCGATTATGCTATTCCCAATGAAGTTGATAAAATACTCGGTAATATGGGTGGTAAAAACCTAAATGCAGGAACAAGCTATGAGTATATTGTATATTACAATAGTTTTCCGTCGAATCAAATAACCAAATGGCTTGAAGTGTATTACGAAAGATTTCGTAACCCTGTCTTTCGTCTTTTTCAATCGGAATTAGAAACTATATATGAAGAAAAAAATATGAATGCCGATGATCCTATCGGCAGTATGTTTGAAAAATTTTATACTGAGTTTTATCCAAACTCAGCATACGGACAACATCCCGTAATAGGAACAACAGAACACTTGAAAAATCCTTCGCTGTCGCGGATGCAGGAGTATTACGATAAATATTATGTAGCAAAGAATATGGCTCTTATTCTTTCGGGTGATTTTGATCCGGCAACAGTAAAACCTATTATCGAAGAAAAGTTTAGCAAATGGAGAAGTGGCAGTGTTCCTCCAAAATTAAACTTTAAAGAAAAACCGTTTGCAGGAAGAGTTCAAGTATCAAAACGTTTAACCCCCATTAAAATAGGAATTCTCGGATTTAGAGCCTGCCCCAAAGGCAATCCCGACGAATTATCCCTTGAAGTGTGTGCCGGTATTTTAAGTAACGAATCGTCAACAGGATTACTCGATAAATTGCGTAACAACAATAAAATAATGTTTGCCGGAGTAATGAATGATTTCCATGAAGAGTTAGGAGGAAGTTTTGTTTTTATGGTACCTAAAATAGTAGGACAATCGTTGAAATCTGCCGAAAAAGAAGTAATGGCTCAGTTGCAAAAATTAAAATCAGGCGATTTTAGTGACGACTTGTTTAAAGGTGTAAAAACCGAAATGAAAAAACAAAAGTTACAAGACTTAGAAGATATGCGATGGAGAACATACGCCATAATGGATGCTTTTGTTTATGGTGAAAAATGGGATGATATTTTAAATCAAGCAAAAAAGATTGATAAACTGACAAAAGACGATATAATAAAAATTGCTAATAAATATTACAATGATAATTATCTTGCCTTTTATTCAAAAATGGGATTCCCTAAAAAAGATAAGATAGATAAACCACCATTTAAATCGGTTCCCGCAAAAAATGCCGAGGCAAAATCGGATTATGCGAAAATGATTAAAGAAATGCCTACCATTGAAATGAAACCTAAATTTATTGATTTCAAAAAAGATGTAAATATTGTTGATATTACTCCCGATGTTAAGGCTTTTGTTACACCAAATCCCATTAACGATATTTTTTCGTTACGAATAGTATTCGGTAAAGGTTCGTATAACGACCCGTTAGTAGATCAAGCAACGAGTGCTTTTGAATATCTATCTCCCAAAGGAGAGTCGTTAAATGACTTTAAAAATGAATTGCAACTTATCGGATGTAGTTATTATGCTTACAACAATTTAAGCAAAACTACTATAAATATCAACGGTTTGGAAGAAAATCTTGATAAAACAATAGCTCTTATCAATAAAGTTTTTACAAATGCAAGTATCGAACAGAAGCACCTTAAAAATTTGTATCAGGATTATAAAATGGACCAAAAATTTGAAAAGAAAGATATTTCAACCAAAAGTGATGCTCTTGCTGATTATGCCTTATATGGTAATCAGTCGGAATATTTAAGCCGCTTAACAGCAAAAGAAGTAAAAGAACTTACTCCGGAAAAAATAATTGATAAATTTAATGATATTAAGGGTTATCAATTTGAACTACACTATTGCGGTAAAATTGATGCAGATAAGTTTGTTGATATTTTTAAAAATAACTTTACAATTGCCGATACCTACAAGAAAAGTAAAGGTATAATAGAGTTACCGCGAAATGTTGTAACTGAAAATACAATTATGTTTGTAGATGATAAAAAAGCTATACAGAGTCATATTGATATTTTTGTAGAAGGAACAGTAAACAATGAAGAAAGCAGGATTCAAGAAGCTGCTTTCAATGATTACGTAGGCGGAAGCATGGCTTCAATAATTTTCCAAGAGATACGTGAATTCCGTTCTCTTGCTTATGGAGCATGGGGACGATATCGAACATCATTTTATTTTGACAAGCCCGGTTATTTCAGAGGAGGCTTAACAACACAAGCCGATAAAACAACCGATGCTCTTGAAATTTACGATTCCATATTGATAGATTTACCTCAAAAACCCAACAGGATAGAAGAGGTTAGAAATGATTTAACATTATCTATAAATGCTCAGCAACCGTCTTTCAGATACAAATCAATGTCTGTTTCGCGTTGGTTAAAGCAAGGTTTTACCGAAGACCCTCGTAAAACAAGATACAGTGCTTATAAAAATGTAGAATTTAGTGATATTATGAATTTTTATAAAGTAAATGTCAAAGGTAAGCCTTGGCTAGTAACTATTGTTGGCGATAAAAAGAGAATAAATATGGATGAGTTGGCAAAATACGGAAAAATAATAGAAGTAAAACCGGATAAATTATTTACAAAATAGTTAAATTGAGTTTATGAAAAACACAAAATAAACTGATACCTTTGCTAATAAATTCACAATCATTCGAAATAATACATTAAAATATTACCCCGAATTTGGCTAAATTCGGGGTAATAATATGAGTTCAATAAAAATTTATCAAGATTATAAAGAGCTATACAAATCGGGTCTTTCTTTATTTCTGATACCTATAATTAATATATCGTCAACCTGTTCGTTATCACCACGCCATTCATCGTAAGTTTTTTTAATAATCTCTTTTTGCTTTTTCATTGAAAGAGCATTTATTTCAAACAGCAATTTTTTCAATCGTTTGGTTAAAAATTTCTTTTCATGTTCTCCACCAAACTGATCAGTTAAGCCGTCTGAAAACAAATAAAAAGTATCACCTTCGTTAAACGGATATATATGCTTTGTAAATGCATTTATATTTGTACCTGCTATACTACTGGTGATAGGAATTTTATCACCTTTTATTTCAATAAATTTATTGTTATTAAACAAAAAAATAGGTCTTAGAGCACTGGCAAATTCTACCTGTTTCTCTTTTTTATCAATTATTGCAATGGCAATATCCATTCCGTCGCTTGATTGCGATGTAGGATCCGATTTTAGAGCAATTTTTATTTTACGATTTAA
>CAYRJP010000086.1:6740-8698 GCA_964424425.1 uncultured Bacteroidales bacterium
TCTTCTTTACGTTTTACTGCAAGATTTTTTTGCTGTTCGGCATCTCTTTTTTGCTTTTCAAGTTCTTCTTCGTATTGTTTAAGCCTTGTAATATCAGTATCTATTGCTATTAAATATTTTATATTCTCATGTTTATCAAGAATTGGCGACAATGTAGTATGATACCACCTTTCTACGTTATTAGTATCTGTCATTTTCGATTCATAAGTAACAACCGACTTTTCTCTCAAACAAGTGTTAAGAACATGTCTTATATTATTATTTGAACTTATATCAGTAATATTCAATGGTTTATTATTTTGCTTATATTCTTCAAATGACATTTTCAAAAAGTTTGAAAATGCTTCATTAAACCAATCCAGTTCACCATCGGGTAAGAAAATATAAATTAAGTTATCGGTTTTACTTGCCACTAACGATAACTTTAATAGGTCTGTGTTTTTTATTTCAAGAAGTTCCTTCTGTGCCCGCAACTCTTCTCTCTGAGTCTGAAGTATCTCTTTTTGTTGTATCAGTTCTTCGTGTTGAGATTTTAATTCTTCCTTTTGAGAATTTATTTGAGATGTTCTTTCGTCAACAAGATGTTCCAAATTTTTTTGCATAGAAACCAATTCTACATGTAATTTTTTAAATTTTATTACAAAAACATAGATTATAATAAAAAAGAAGAATATTGTTGTAATTGTTGACGGCTGAGTATCATAAAATCCTATACCATAAGTTTCTACCGTAAAAAACACTCTAAACAGCTGAACTAATATTATTAGGGAAAAAGCAAAAGTGTATAAATTTACATAAGCATCTGTTTTTCTTGATTTCACCCATCCCCAAATGGTAAGTATTCCCAATATTATCAATAAAATTCGGATACCAAAATAAAAATATTCAAATGGTTTTATAAATAGTTGGCTTATACCAAAGAAAAATGAAACTAACAGTATAACTATTGATATAATTGTTAATTTCTTACTTATTTTTTTAAAATTAAGTAGATTATATTCAAATAGAAGCAAGAAAAATATAAGAAATCCGTAAAGAATTCGTCCTACAGTATAATTCAAATTAGGGTTACTGGGCCATATGTATTGAAACATAATGCTGTTTCGCCATGCATGAATAAAAACAAAAAATATCAGTAAACTGAGAAAAAATATAAACAGTTTATCTTTTTCAATTCGCCACAGCGTAAAAATTAATATTAAAAAAACCACAACAACACTATAAAACAGTCCTGAGATAAAGCTGTTTATTCTCAATTTTTTTATTGATAAATCTTCTGTCATTAAGTAAACAGGCATATAAACAGGCTGTAACTGCGAACTTATCTTAAAACAAACATCCCCCTGTTGTCCGGGTGGAACAGTTACTTTAAAAAGATAATTTTTATATAAAATCTGACGTTGATAAAATGAGTAAAAAAAACCGGTATGGTAAAATACCGAGTCAAAAGAATTGAAAAAAGTAATATCACTTATTATGGGATTGTTTATTGACAATACCAAATGTTTTATTTCTCCTGTACTGTTATGTATCTTAATTTTATACCATACACTTGGTGCATTTCTATTGTAATGAAACACATTTTCTTTCGATTGTATAAATTTTGTTTGAAATTCTTCGCTTAATACCTTATCAAAGGTGTATATATTTGCAGTGTCAACCAAATAAAAAATATTACCTGATAAATTATATTCTCCGTTGTCGTCAATTGAAGTTATATTTACAACACCTTCTCCTTCGGCAAATACATTAATGTATAATACAGATAATATTATTATAAGTAGGTTTTTCATCTGTTTTTTTAAAACTCTTTTTTACGAGAAACTGTTTAAAACGCTGCGAATAGACAATTTAAACATTATTATAAATTTTAATACTTTTTTAATTTAATCATTAACTGAATAATGATTTTTACGATAGTATTATGGTTAAGTTACCTTTTAAACAAGTTTGTTTAA